>VGPA01000119.1 GCA_016875665.1 Chloroflexota bacterium
CCGCGCCCGCGGCCGCCGCGCGAGCGGCCGCCGCGCTGGTAGCCCGCCATGGCGGGCACGGGGATCGCCGAGGTGACGCCCGGGGCCTGCGGCTTGTCCTTCTGCGTGTCGTCCTGTCGGAGACCCGCGCGCGTCCACCGCGCCTCGGGGATCAGGTCCTCCAGGAGGAAGACGTCGTCGCGCAGGAAGGGCGAGTCGCGCAGCTCGTTCGCGAGCGAGAGGTCGCCCGCCACGAGGTAGACCTGCTTGTCCTCGTCCTTGATCGCCTTGCAGAGCGCGTTGAGGTCCCGGTCGCCCGAGACGATGAACCAGATCGGGATGTCCGGGCGGTCCTTGTACAGGAGCTTCATCGCGCGGGTGATGAGCACCGCGTCGGAGCGGCCCTTGAGCAGCCGCCCGCTCATGCGCTGCGCGACCGCGAGCGGCTCCATGCCGGTGAACTCGAGCGCCATGAGCAGCGTCTCGTCCTGGGCCGCGACCTCCTGTCCGAAGATCGCGAGCTTCACGCGGACGGGGCCGAACTCCGCGGCTTTGCGCAGGATGGCCTGCAGGATCGCGAGGGATGAGGGCAGCGGACCGGTGGTGTGCTGCCGCAGCGTGTAGTAGACGTTCTCCCAGTCGATGAGGAGGGCGACGTCGGGCAAGGTGGTTCTCCGTATGGGGCGCCGCGCACCGTCCGCCTCGTCCGAAGACCCCTCGCGGGGTCTCGCGCTTTCAGCTCCCTCATCGCTACCGCCCGCCTTCGCGGGAACGGCACGAATGTGAGCGCGGATTACCGGACGCTTCGACCGTTACGCGCGCCGTGTTCTTGCGGGGAAGTGTACAGGGAGGCTTCAGGCCCTCCCCGGAACCGCGAGCGCCGAGCCGGTCACGCCGCCGGCCTCCTTGCTCGCGAGGTACGCGATCGCCGCGGCGACCTCGGCGTACGTGACGAGCTTCGGCATGCTCGACGGAAGCACCGCGTTGACGGTGATGCCCTCGTCCTTGACCTCCGCGGCGAGCGATTCAACGAAGCGCAGGATCGCCGTCTTGGCCATCGCGTAGCCCGCGCTCTTCGCGCCGCCGCGCGCCGCGGCGGTGGAGCCGACGCAGACCACGCGCCCCGAGCGGCGTGCGCGCATCGGCACGATGCACGCCGCGGTCGCCGTCACCGCGGTGAGCACGTTCTGGCGCCAGAGCGCCTCGATCGACGCGGCATCGGTGGCCGTGCCGCCGGCGTAGCCGCCCGCGAGGTTCGCGAGCACGTCGAGCCGGCCCCACGTCCGAAGGACCGTCTCGACGAGGCGGTCCATGCTGTCCCGGTCGCCGGGGTCCGCCTCGACCACGAGCAGACGCGGTCCATGCTCCCCACGCACGAGGTCGCCCATCGCCGCGACCAGCTCGTCGCCTTTCGCCCGGTCGCGGACCGCGGCGGCGACATGCGCGCCGCGCTCCAGCGCCAGCCGCGTCACCGCGTGGCCGAGCGCACCCGTGGCGCCGGTCGCCACGCACGCGAGACCCTTCAGCGAGGTCACCTGGCTAGTATCGCCAACAGGAATGACCCCCACCCTGCTCGACCGCATCACCTCCCCGCAGGAGCTGCGCGACCTCACCCGCGAGGAGCTCCTTGCGCTCTGCGCGGAGATCCGGGCGTTCACGGTCGAGGCCGTCCAGCGCACCGGCGGCCATATCTCCTCCAGCCTCGGCACGGTCGAGCTGGCCGTCGCGCTGCACCGGGTGTTCGAGTCGCCAACGGACAAGCTGGTCTGGGACACCGGACACCAGGCCTACGTCCACAAGCTGCTGACCGGACGGCGCGAGCGCTTCGACTCGCTGCGCCAGTTCGGGGGCCTGTCGGGCTTCCTCGCGCGCACGGAGTCGGAGCACGACCAGTTCGGCGCCGGCCACGCCGGCACTTCGATCTCCGCCGCGCAGGGCATGGCGGTCGCGCGCGATCTCCGCGGCCTCGATCACCACGTGGTCGCGATCATCGGCGACGGGGCGCTCACCGCGGGCATGGCGTTCGAGGCGCTGAACAGCGTGGGCCACGAGAAGACGCGGATGATCGTGGTGCTGAACGACAACGGCATGAGCATCGCGCCGAACGTCGGCGCGGTGTCCCGGATGCTCGAGCGGGTGCGCACGGCCACCCCGTATCGCGAGGCCAAGTCGGTGGTCCGCCAGATCATCGACCACCTGCCCGCCCACGAGCTCGCGGAGGAGGCGAGGCGGCGGGTCTTCACGAGCCTCAAGGCCCTGTTCATCCCGAACCTCCTGTTCGAGCAGCTCGGCTTCACCTACTTCGGCCCGTTCGACGGCCACGACCTGTTCGGCGTGGAAGAGGTGCTACGCAAGGCGCGCGACTTCGAGAGTGGCCCGGTGTTCGTGCACCTCCAAACGCAGAAGGGCCGCGGCTACGGCCCCGCCGAAGAGGACAACGTGAAGTGGCACGGCGTGTCGGCCACGGGCGCCGCGAAGGCGACCGCGCCGCAGTACACGGCCGTCTTCGCGGACTCGGTGCGCGAGATCATGAACCGAGAGCGCGACGTGGTCGCGATCACCGCGGCCATGCCCGGGGGCACCGGGCTCCTGCCCCTGTTCAAGGAGTTCCCCAAGCGCATGTTCGACGTCGGCATCTGCGAGCAGCACGCCGTGACGTTCGCGGCGGGCCTGGCGACGCAGGGTGTGGTGCCGATCGTGGCGATCTACTCGACGTTCCTCCAGCGCGGCTTCGACCAGGTGCTGCACGACGTCGCGGTGCAGGACCTGCCGGTGGTGTTCGCCCTCGACCGCGCGGGGATCGTCGGCGACGACGGCCGCACGCATCAGGGGCTCTACGACATCTCCTACCTGCGCTGCATCCCCGGCTTCACGCTCATGGCGCCCAAGGACGAGGCGGAGCTGCGGCAGATGCTGTGGACCGCCGTGCGCCATGCCGCGGCAGGCAACGGGCCGGTCGCGGTCCGCTACCCGCGCGGCACCGGCCTCGGCGTGGCGCTCGACGCGCCGCTGGCCCAGATTCCGATCGGGACCGCGGAGACGCTGCGCTCCGGCGACGACGTGATCCTCGCCGGGTACGGCACGTCCGTGCAGGCCGCGCTCGCCGCGGCCGATCTGCTCGCGAAGGACGGCATCCGCGCCACCGTCGTGAACGCGCGCTTCGCCAAGCCGCTCGACGAGGACACGTTCCTCCCGCTCGTGGGGCGGGTGCCGCGCCTGGTGACGATCGAGGAAAACGTGGTCGCGGGCGGATTCGGTGCCGGGCTCGTCGAGCTGTTCGCCGAGCGCGGCGTCGCGGCGGAGACCGAGATGCTCGGCATCCCGGACGAGCAGGTGGACCACGGCGCACAGGCGCTGTGGCGCCATCACTACGGCCTCGACGCCGAGGGCATCGCGGCCGCCGTGCGGCGCCGCTGGCCGTCGCTCGCCGGTTCGGGAACCCGCACCGCCTGACCGGCGGACGTGAACCTGCTCGCGTTCGCGGCCGGTGCCTTCCTCGGGGTGCTCCTCGTGCTCCGCCTCCTCCAGGCGTGGCGCGCGTCCGCGGTGCGCTCCGGCGTCGAGCGCTGGCGCCGCTACGAGGCGGCGCGCATCGCCGCGGAGACCGAGGCCGCGAGCGAGGCGGTGCTCCTCGGCAAGGTCGGCGAGCAGCTCGCGCCACTGTGGAGCGGCTTCCCCTGGGATCCGGGCGACGCGCGCTTCCTCGGCAGCCCGATCGACTTCGTCGTATTCGACGGCGCGAGCGACGTGCGTGCGGGCCGCGCCGACCGGCTGCGCGAGATCGTCTTCGTCGACGTGAAGACCGGTGGCGCCCGCCTCACGCCGGCCCAGCGAAGGGTGCGCGAGCTGGTCGAGCGCAAGCGGGTCGGGTTCCGGTCGCTATGAACGGACTCACCGCGGTCGCCCTCGGCGTCTGCGCCGGCGCGCTCATCGCGTTCCTCGTCATGCGGGTCCTCGTGCGCCGCGAGATCGCCGCGGCCATCGAGGCCGCGCTCGCGCGCGAGACGGGCCTCATGCGGCGCGACGCCGCGCTCGCGGCCAAGACCGGCGTGCAGCGCCGCGTGGCCGACACCGTCGGCTCGTGGACGCGTGACCTTCCATTCCGCGCCGAGGATGCGCGCTTCCTCGGTCATCCCGTGGGTTACGTCGCGTTCGAGGGCTACGGCGCGACGCGCGCTCGGGCGGGCGAGATCACGGGCCTCACGTTCATCGCGGTGACGGGCGCCGACGAAGGCGGCGCGGCTCTCGTGCGCGAGTGCGTCGAGGGTGGGCGCGTCTCGTGGAGAACCCTCGAGATCGGGTGAGCGCGCTTCGCGCTGGACCTACTTCAGCGAGCTCAGATACGCGATCAGTGCAGTGAGGTCGGATTCACTGAGCGTGCGCGCCACCCCGCGCGGCATCACATCGGGGTAGCCGGGGACGAGGTAGGCGCCGGGGCTCTCGACGGACTCCCGGAGGTACTCCTCCGCGGACAGCCCGGGCCGGCGCGACGCGGCGGCGGTGCCGACGTGCTCGAGCGACGGGGCATTGCGCCGGATGAGGCCGCCCGGCCTCGAGTCGTGACAGGAACCGCAGTCGAGCTGCCGGTACAGCTGCGCGCCGCGGGCGACCGGCTCCGTGGCGGGCGGCTCGCTGGTGCAGGCGGCGAGGGCGAGAACCGGCAGCATCGCCAGCCAATACGCTCGACGCACCGATGGAGCGTAGGGACTTCGCCAATTCGCGGCTCGCCCTGAGCGAGGCGACGGTCGTCCTCGACGACCGCGCCATCCTCCGCCGCGTGTCGCTGACTCTCGCTCCGGGGCTGACGGTGGTGCGTGGCGCGAACGGCTCGGGGAAGACGACGCTCCTGCGCGCGCTCGCCGGATTGCTTCCGCTGTCGCGCGGCAGCCGCAGCGCGAGCGAGCCGCCCGTGCTGGTGGGCCACCGGGTGTCGCTGCTGCGCGCGCTGTCGCCGCGGGAGAACCTGCGCTTCTTCGCGCGGTACCGCGGCGCGGACGCCGAGCGGGTGGACGAGGC
>VGPA01000120.1 GCA_016875665.1 Chloroflexota bacterium
CCTGCTGGCGGTCTATCCGACCCGGTACTGGGAGGGAGTGACCATCCGCATCGGAGCGGCGTTCGTGGCGATCGCCGTCCTGGTGGCCGGCGCGAGCGCCTTCCTCGCGCGCGCTCCGTACCATTCGGGCTCGACATGACCCGAGTGCTGCTGATCGAGGATCTCGCCGAGGTGGCCAGCCACCTCAAAGGACTGTTCGAGCGCGAGAAGGACGTGCAGGTGGTCGGGGTGCAGGGAACCGCGGAGAGCGGGCTCACCCAGGCGCTCGCCGACCGCCCCGACGTCGTGTTCGTGGACGCCCCCCTCCAGGCGCAGGGCCGGCTCGATGCGTTCGAGATCGCGCGGCGCGTGCGCGAGGGGTCGCCCGGCACCCGCATCGTGGTGGTCACGGTCCCGCGGAAGCCGGTGCGGGCGGATCCGGACAAAGGGGTCGACGCGGTGTTCACGCTGCCCGGCTCGGCCAACGAGCTGAGCGCGCTGCTCGGCGCCAAGTCGAGCAGCATGGCGGGCGGCTTGGGCAAGGGCCAGACCATCGCGGTCTACTCGCCCAAGGGCGGGACCGGGAAGACGACCATCGCGCTGAACGTCGCGTGCACCCTGCGCCGAGCGGGCCACACCGTGGCACTGATGGACGGAGTGATGCAGTTCGGCGGGCTGCGCCACATCGTGAGCGCGCCGGCCGACTGCCGCACGATCATCGACCTGCCGTCGTGCGCGCTGGCCAAGGCGGCGCTGCCCGAAACGCTGTGGGAGGGGCCCGCGGGGGTCGAGATCCTGTTCGCCCCGGAGCGGCCCGAGCAGGCCGACCTCGTGCAGCCCGCCGAGATCGCCGACGCGATGATCCTCCTCGCCGCCACGCACGATTACGTGGTGGTCGATGCGCCGACCCGGCTCGCGGACGACACCCTCGCGATCTTCGACGCCGCGAGCGTGATCCTGATCGTGAGCACGTTCATGGACGTCACCCTCCACAACGTGCGCTCGGCGGTCGACACGTTCACCGCCCTCGGATACAAGGGGCAGAAGCCCCTGCTCCTGGTGGTCAACCAGGGCGACACGTTCCCGGGCGCCGGAAGAGCCGCGCTCGAGCAGGCGCTCGGTCTGCCGGTGGTGGCCGAGCTGCCCTCCGACTGGAAGACCGTCAGCGAGTCCCTCAACCGCAAGCAGCCGTTCGTTGTCGCGGCTCCGAACTCCGGGGTCGCCAAGGCGGTCGGCGCGCTCGCGGCCGCTCTCGTCGCGTAGCGCAGGTGAGCGGAGAGGCGCAGCGGCGGGCGCCGATCGGGGTGTTCGACTCCGGGGTTGGCGGCCTCACGGTCCTGCACGAGCTCCGGCGGGCGCTCGGACGCGAATCGACGATCTACCTCGGCGACGAGGCGCGCATGCCGTACGGCCCGCGCGCCGCGCAGGAGGTGCTCGAGTTCTCCAAGCAGGCGATGCGCTGGTTCGCCGACCCGCCCGGGCTCGCCACGCAGCAGTGCAAGCTGGTCGTCCTGGCCTGCAACACCTCGACCGCGGTCGCGCTCGACACCGTCCGCGACCTCTTCGACCTGCCGATCATCGGGGTCGTCCGCCCCGGGGCGGTCGCGGCCGTTTCGGCATCGGCCAGGCGGCACGTCGGGGTGGTGGCCACCGAAGGCACGGTCCGCTCGGGGGCGTACCTCCGCGCGGTGCGCGACGTGGATCCGCTGACCAGGGTGACGCAGGTGGCGTGCCCCGAGCTCGTGCCGATCGTCGAGGCCGGCGAAGCGTCTTCGCCGCGCGCGCAGGACGCCGTCCGCCGCTACTGCGAGCCGCTCGTGGCGGAGGGGGTCGACACCGTGCTGCTCGGCTGCACGCACTACCCGCTGCTGCGGAGCGCGTTCGAGACGGCGCTCGGTCCCGGGGTGCGGGTCGTCGACTCGGCGCGGACCACCGCGCTCGCCGTGCGCGAGGTCCTGGAGTCGCACCATCTGCTGCGCGACGGCGACGGCGCGACTCATCGGGTGTTCGCGACCGGCCCGCGCGAGCGCTTCCGCGCGATCGCGCGCACCATCTTCGGCGAAGAGCTCCCCACGATCGAGGAGGCGCATCTCGGCTCATGAACCTCGTATCCGCCATCACCGGCCTGCCCTATGCGGGAAAGACCACGCTGTTCAATCTGCTCACCGGAGGGCATGCCGTCACCGGCGCCTTCGCCGGCGCGGAGAGCGAGACGAACGTGGGGGTGACCAAGGTTCCGGACGAGCGGGTTGAGCAGCTGTCCGGGCTCTACAAGCCGAAGAAGACCACCTTCGCGGAGATCACCTACCGCGACCTCGGCCTCACCAAGGGCTCGGGCGCGGGCGAGGGCGTGTCGGCGAAGAAGATCGGCGAGCTGCGGACCGCGGACGCGCTGGTGCACGTCGTGCGCGCGTTCCGCGACCCGACGGTGCCGCACAGCGAGGGCAGCATCGACCCCGTTCGGGACACGGCGACGCTCGATCTGGAGCTGCTCATCGCGGATCACGGGGTGGTGGAGCGGAGGCTCCAGCGGGTCGAGGCGGAGATCCGCGGCGCGAAGGGTCCCGACAAGGAGCTGAAGGAGCGGGAGCGCGAGCTGATGCAGGGATTCGCCGCGGCGCTCGACGCGGAGCGGCCGCTGCGCGACCTCGACCTCACGCCGGAGGACCTGCACCTCGTCCGCGGTTACCGCTTCCTCACGCTCCTGCCCCAGCTCGTCGTCGTGAACGTGGACGAAGCCGACGTGGCCGCGCCCGAAGCGATCCTCGCGCCGTTGCGCGCATTGGCCGCGAAGCACCGCTCGACCGCGGTCGTCCCAGTGTGCGCCAAGATCGAAGCGGAGATCGCCGAGCTCGGCCCGGAGGAGGCGGCCGCGTTCCGCTCGGAGCTCGGCCTCAGCGAGCCCGCGCTGGACCGGCTGATCAACGCGACGTACCGGCTGCTCGGGCTGATCTCGTTCCTCACGGCGGGCGAAGACGAGGTGCGTGCCTGGACGATCCCCCAGGGGGCGAACGCCCAGCAGGCCGCGGGCGCGATCCACTCCGACCTCGAGCGCGGCTTCATCCGCGCGGAGGTCGTGGCGCACGACGTGCTCCTCCGCCTGGGCAGCGAGGCCGCGGCAAAGAAGGAAGGGCTCGTCCGGACCGAGGGGAAGACCTACGAGGTGAAGGACGGGGACGTGCTCCACGTCCTGTTCAACGTCGGGCGGGGCTGATCAGGGTGCCGGACGGTCGTCCGGCGTGCGCTTGACCTCTCCCGTCACCTGTCCGATCCACCGTGCGTGGAGCGTCGCCCACCGGCCCTCGCGGATCATCGCGGCGATGCGCGCGTCGACCAGCTCGATCAGTCCGTCGCGCCCCGTCCGGCGCACGCCGACGCCGTAGGCCTCGTCCGTGAGCGGCGTGCCGACCAGCTTGGTGTCCGCGGTGCGCAGCGCGAGCGCGACGAGCGCGAGCTCGTCCCCCGAGACCGCGTCCGCCGCGCCTTGGGCGAGCGCCTGCACGCACGGTGCGAGGTCGTCGAGGGCGAGAAGCCGGACGCCGGGATTGGCCCGCTGGAGCGTCGCGCCCGAAGGCGCACCGCGCGCCACGCACGCGGTCTTGCCGTCGAGATCCCCGGCGCCGCGGATCGCCGTCTCGGCGCGGCGCACGAGGAGGCGCTGACCGCCGCGCAGGTACCGCTCCGAGAGACCGATCTCGCTCCGGCGGTCCGCGGTGATCGCGATCGCCGCGACGACCACGTCGACCGCCCCGCTCTCGAGCGCGCTTACGCGCCCGGCGGCGGTGACCGGGACCCAGTCGATGACGGAGTCCGCGCTCGCCGCCGTGGGAAAAACGGCGAGCGCGATCTCGCGTGCGACCTCTGCTTCGAAGCCCGTGAACCGGCCGGACGCATCCCTCGACGCGAGCGGGGCGGAGTCCTCGCGGATCCCGGCCCTGATCTTGCCGCGGCTGTGGAGGGTCGCGACGTACGACCCGGGCGGCACGGCGCTCGCGCCGGCGGAGGGCGAGGGTGCGGGCCGCGGCGCGGGCGCGCCGCACGCGACGAGCGCGAAGAGACACGCGACAGCGATGAGCCGCATCGCGATCGAGCGTACGATGCGCACGGAATGAGCCGCCGTCCTCGCAAGCGCGCGTCGATCGGCCGCTTCGGCCGCCCGGCCCTGGCGGTCGCCCTGCTCGGCGTCGGGTTGACGCTCGCGATCGCGTTCGTGGGCATCACGATCCAGAACAACGGGGTCGCGCGCGACAAGGCGGGCCTGACCGCGGACATCGCGTTCGAGGAGATCCGGCACGCCGCGCTCGAGGCCGCGGCCGCGGAGAAGGCCAGCTCGGCGTACGTGCAGGACAAGGCGCGCGAGCTGGGTTACGTGAAGCCGGGCGAGGCGATCATCACAGTCGACAGTCGGGCGCGGCCGCAGGCGACCCCCGCGGCGGAGCGCTCGCGGCCCGACCGCTTCGCGCGGTGGGTGCAGCTGTTCTTCGGAACACGATGAACGTCGATCAGGGGGTACACTTGATCGGCGGGATGGAGCAGCGGTAGCTCGTCGGGCTCATAACCCGAAGGCCGGACGTTCGAATCGTCCTCCCGCAACAGGCTTGGCCCGGACGTGAGTCCGGGTCTTCTCATTTCTCTTGGCACGGTCCGCTCAGTCGCGGGCCGCAGCCATTCCGCGCTAGGTTTTTCGAGCATGGGCGAGGAAGTCGCTTCGTACACTCTTGTTCTACCCAGGGCTGGGTAGCTCAGCTGGCCTAGAGCAGTCGACTCATAACCGACCGGTCGGCGGTTCGAATCCGCCCCCAGCCACAGTGATTCCGGCGCACATCAAGACCGCGGTCCGCTCGTTCGCCGAGTCGCACGCACTGCTGCGACCCGGTCCGCTGGTCGTCGCCGTCTCGGGTGGCACCGATTCCACCGCGCTGCTTCTCCTTCTGGCCGACCTGAGCGAGGACCTCGGTCTCGTGCTCCACGTCGCGCACTTCGACCACGGCATGCGGCCCGCCGCCGCCGCCGCCG
>VGPA01000121.1 GCA_016875665.1 Chloroflexota bacterium
CCGCGCCGAGCATCGGCCAGACGAAGAGCGCGGGCCGCCGCTCGCGGGCCACCAGCCACGCCGCGGCCACTCCGGCCCAGGGGATGGCTTCGACGGCGAGCGAGTAGGCGAAGCGCAGCGTGCCGATGTCCTCGGTGACCCGCGCGAGCCACGCCGGCGGCGCGGTCAGCACGAGCAGGATCAGGCGGTTGAACCCCTCGACCGGCCGCTGCTCGTTCAGCGCCCTGAACAGGAAGCTCGTGCCGTCCCATACCAGCGGCAGCCCGGCGAGCGCGGGCACGATCCCGGCGGCCGCCAGGAGCGCGAGGGCCGTGACCGGCCGTGTGCTCATGCGCGAACCCTAGACTGAAGCCCGTGAGCGGCGTCCCGATGAGCATCGACCTGAACCTCCCGGAGGATCGCGCCGCACCCAGGCCACGGCGGAAGTCCAAGCGCATGTGGGTAGGCGGTGTGGCGATCGGCGACGGCGCGCCGGTGGTCGTGCAGTCGATGTGCACGACCCTCACGCACGACCTGCCGGCGACGCTCCGCCAGATAGCGCAGCTCCAAGAGGCGGGGTGCGAGATCGTCCGCGTCGCCGTCCCGGACAAGCGCGCCGGCGAAGCCCTGAAGGACCTGGTGCGGCGCTCGATCCTTCCGCTCGTCGCCGACATCCACTTCGATTACAAGCTCGCGCTCATGGCGCTGGACGCGAAGGTCCACAAGCTCCGCCTCAACCCGGGCAACATCCACAACAAGGACGGCGTCCGCGAGGTGGTGAAGCGGGCGAAGCTGCAGCAGACCCCGATCCGCATCGGCGTGAACCACGGCTCGATCGGCGACCGCCAGCCGGGCGACGTGCGTGACGAGGCGCAGCGGATGGTCGACCTCGCGATGAGCGAGATCAAGATCCTCGAGGACCTCGAGTTCGACGACATCGCCATCAGCGTGAAGGCGTTCGACGTGCCCGTGATGATCGCGGCGTACCGCCGGCTGGCGAAGCTCGTGCCGTACCCGCTCCACCTCGGCGTGACCGAGGCGGGCACCCTGCTGTCGGGATCGATCCGCTCGACCGCCGGCATGAGCGTGCTCCTCTACGAGGGCATCGGCGACACGATCCGCGTGTCGCTCTCCGAGGACCCGGTCATGGAGGTGAAGGCTGGGTTCGACATTCTGAAGTCGCTCGGCCTGCGCGACCAGGGCCTCACGCTCGTCGCGTGCCCGTCGTGCGGCCGCGCGGACATCGACCTGATTCCGCTCGCGAAGGTCGCCGAGGAGCGGCTGCGTGCGCTACCCACGCCCATGAAGGTCGCGGTCATGGGCTGCGAGGTGAACGGCCCCGGCGAGGCGAAGGACGCCGACGTCGGGATCGCAGGCGGCGTGGGGAAGGGCGCGATCTTCCGCAAGGGCAAGGTGGTGGGCACGTACCCTGAGAGCGAGCTGATGGACGCGCTGCTGCGCGAGATCGACAAGATCCTCGTCGAAAACGGCAAGGAGCCGTACTCGGAGAAGGCGCCCAAGCTCACGCACGAAGGACAGCTGACCCCGGGCCGCTCGGTGCCGGCCGGCCAGCGCACCTGACCACCGTCCTGCTCGTCGGCGCCGCGGGGTTCGTGGGCGCCGTCGCGCGCTACCTGCTCGATCGCGCGGTCCCGCAGCCTGTGTCCGGCTTCCCGACCGGGATCCTGGTCATCAACCTCACCGGCGCGTTCGCGCTGGGACTGCTCTACGGGCTCACCGAGCGCGCGGCGGTGCCGATCGAGTGGCGCACGCCGCTCGGCGCGGGCTTCCTCGGCGCGTACACCACGTTCTCGACCTGGACCGTCGATTCGTGGCGGCTGATCGCCGCGGGCGAGCTGGGGCTCGCCGCGCTGAACCTCGGCGGGTCGCTCGTGCTCGGCATGGCGCTGGCCGGCCTCGGCCTTGCGCTCTCCCGCCTGTGACCTATGTGCCCGGCGCCTGCAACATCGGACCCGAGGAGCAGGCGCGGCGCGCTCTGATCGGCTGGCTCGGCGCGGTCGGCGCGGTGCTCGTCCTCGGGGTGCTGCTTGCGGCGGATGCGCCCCCCTGGCTGCGCATCGCGACGCTTCCGTTCACCGCGCTCGCGGCGGCGGGCTGGCTCCAGGTGCGCCGCCGATTCTGCGCGGGCTTCGCGTGGGCCGGAGTCGTCAACTTCGGGGACCGCTCGCAGCTGTGCCGGATCGAAGACCCCGTGGGGCGGGCGGCCGACCGCGCGGCGGCGCTCGGCCTCGCGCGCGACGCCTTCCTCATCGGCGTCGCGGTCACCCTCCCGACCCTGCTCATCTAGACTGGCGTGACCGTGCGAGTCCCGAGGTCGTCGTTCCGAGACCCGCGCTAGCCGGCACCGCCGCGGTGCCGGCGTGACAGCGCGAGCCCCACGACGCACTGAGGAGAGGCACTCATGAGGCAGTCCACGCTGTTCGGGCGCACCCTCCGCGACGCGCCCGCCGACGCCCAGACCCCGGGCCACAAGCTCATGCTCCGCGCGGCGATCGCGCGCCCGCTCGCGGCGGGCATCTACACCTGGCTGCCGATCGGCTTCCGCGTGGCCAAGAAGGTCGAGCAGATCATCCGCGAAGAGATGAACGGCATCGGTGCCCAGGAGATGGAGCTGCCGGTGATCACGCCCGCCGAGTACTGGAAGGAGACGGGCCGCTGGGACACGCTCGAGCCGGTCGCCTTCCGGATCAAGGACCACAGCGGCCACGACTTCATGGTGTCGTACACGCACGAAGAGCTCGTGATGCACCACGGGCGCAGCGAGCTGCTCTCGTACCGCCAGCTGCCGGTCGCGGTCTACCACTTCCAGTCGAAGGGCCGCGACGAGGCGCGCCCGCGCGCCGGCCTGCTCCGGGTGCGCGAGTTCGTGATGAAGGACGGCTACTCCTTCGACGCGGACCTCGCCGGCCTCGACAAGACCTACTGGGCGCACCACGGCGCGTACGCCCGCGCCTTCGCGCGGATGGGCCTCGACGCGCTCTCGGTCGAGTCGGACACCGGGAACATGGGCGGCGACGTCGCCCACGAGTTCCAGGTGCTCACCGACGTGGGCGAGGACCGGATCGTGCTCTGCCCGGGCTGCCGCTACTCAGCCAACATGGAGAAGGCGGTGCGACGCGCCGCGGCGGGTGCGGCCTCGACCGCGCCGGCCATGGAGCCGGTCTCCACGCCCGGGGCGTCGTCGATCGAGGATCTCGTGCGCACGCTCGGGATCGAGGCGGGTGGGCTGCTGAAGACGATGCTGATCAGGGCCGCCGGCGGCGAGGTCGTGGCGGTCGTCCTCCCGGGCGACCGGGAGCTGAACGAGGCGAAGCTGCGCAAGCTGGTCGGCGGGGGCGAGCTTGCCTTCGCGAACGAGGCCGACTTCGCGAAGGTGCGCGGCATCGCGGGGTTCGTCGGCCCGGTCGGTCTGGGCGCGCGGATCGTAGTCGACGTATCGGTCGCGGAGCGCGGCTACGTCGCGGGCGCGAACCGGAAGGACACCCATACGCGCAACGTCGTGCCCGGCCGCGACTTCGCGGGCGAGCGCGCCGACGTCCACGACGTGAAGCCGGGCGACGAGTGCCCCAGCTGCGGGAAGCCGCTCGAGATCCGGCGCGGGGTGGAGGTGGGGAACATCTTCAAGTTCGGCCCGTACTACGCCGACAAGATGGGCGCGACGTTCCTCGCCGAGGACGGCACACGGAAGCCGTTCATGTTCGCCTCGTACGGCATCGGCGTAAGCCGCGCGGTCCAGACGATCATCGAGACGAACTTCGACGACGCCGGCATCGTGTGGCCCGCGGCCGTCGCGCCGTTCGACGTCCACGTCGTGGCGATGCCCGTGAAGGACGCCGAGGTCCGCACCGCCGCGGAGACGCTCGTGGCGGATCTCGAAGGGCGCGGCGTCGAGGTCCTGTACGACGACCGCGACGAATCGGCGGGGGTGAAGTTCGCCGACGCGGACCTCATCGGCTGCCCGCTGCGCGTCACGGTGAGCAAGCGCAACGTCGGCGCGGGGAAGGTCGAGGTGCGACGCCGCAAGTCGGGCGAAGTGCTGATGCTCGACGCGGCCGCGGCCGCGGCGGAGCTCGCGCTTCTGGCGAAGCCGTCCTAGCGGCCGAAGTCGCTTGAACGATCCGCGAGCCGAGCGCGAGGAGGACCGCGTCGGCGACGCGAGCCTTCGTCCGCGCCGCCTTTCCGACGACGAGTACATCAACCAGGACAAGGTCAAGGCGAACTTGCAGGTGCTCGTGGCCGCCGCCAAGAAGCGCGGGGACCCGCTCGAGCACGTGCTCCTCTACGGGCCGCCCGGCGTGGGGAAGACCTCGCTCGCCGGCGTCATCGCCACCGAGCTCTCCGTGCCGATCCGCGTGACGAGCGGCCCGGCGATCGAGCGCGCCGGCGACCTCGCGGCGATCCTTTCGAGCCTCGAGCCGGGCAGCCTGCTCTTCGTGGACGAGGTGCACCGCCTGCCGCGCGTGGTCGAGGAGGTGCTCTATCCGGCGATGGAGGACTTCCGCCTCGACATCGTGCTCGGCAAGGGGCCGGGGGCGCGCACGCTCCGCCTCCCACTGCCGCGCTTCACCCTGGTCGGCGCGACCACACGTGTGGGCCGGCTGTCCTCCCCGCTCCGCGACCGCTTCGGCGCGACGTACCGGCTCGATCTGTTCACGCCCGAGTCGCTCGAGCGCGTCGTGCTGCGCGCGGCGCGGATCCTCGGCGTGCCCGTCGAGCCCGATGCCGCCCGCGAGATCGCCCGGCGCTCGCGCGGGACGCCGCGGATCGCCAACCGCTGGCTGAAGCGCGTGCGCGACTTCGCGCAGGTCCGCCACGATGGCCGCGTCACGCTACCGGTCGCGCGCGAGGCGCTCGGCGCGCTCGAGGTCGATGACGCGGGGCTCGACGCCGTCGAC
>VGPA01000122.1 GCA_016875665.1 Chloroflexota bacterium
GTACAACCCGCGCCGCCGACACTCATCGATCGGGTACGCCTCGCCGGCGGAGTTCGACAGGAGGTTCGCGGAGCTCGCGCTCACCTAATGTTTGAGGCTCCACGAGACCGGGGCAACTTCAAGGGCGAGCAGCGCCGGCGCTTAGTGGCCGTGTTCGGCTATGAGCGCTTTTCCGACGGAGCCGTCATCGAGAACATCTGTGCCGGAGTTCGCTGAGGGAGCGGGTTCGGGCGTTTGCGGGCTGCTATCGCCCACGAGTTGGTTGTCAGCCGGTGCAGCGCGGCGTGACAGGAGCACATCGGTCAGTCATCTCCCGGTCGCCTGGCGAGCGGGCCTGAGCCGCCTGGGCGTCGTGCGCCCTGTTCCCGCGCGCCGCGGCCGTCGAGCGCCGACCGCCTGGGGTGAGTCGTCGACCTGAGCGCGGACTCGAGCAAGATGCGTGCGCACCAGCGTCGCCACACGTTTGGCGTCACCGCTCGCGACGGCCTCCACGATCGCGACATGGTCCTGCAGTGCGGGGCGCATCTGCCCCTGGCGTTCGAGCGTCGCGAGGTCGGGCAAACGCAGATGGTCGCGCAGGCTGCTGACAAGGCTGGTCAGCAGGGAGTTTCCCGCCATGTCTACGAGGAGCAGATGGAGCTCCCGGTCGAGCTGCTGGAACCGCAAGGGATCGCCTGCGCGCAGCGCGCGCTCCACTTGCGCGTGGACCTTTCGTGCCCGCGCGATCACGTCGGGAGCCCGCGGTGCGGTCGCGGCCGCTTTCGCGAGCGCGTGCGTCTCGAGCAGCACGCGAAGCTCGTAGATCTCGTCCAACTGACGTGCCGTGTGACCGACCACCCGGAACCCGCGATTCCGCTCCGGCTGGAGAAGTCCGTCGCGCGCGAGCTCGAGGAGCGCTTCGCGCACGGGAGTCCGCGACACTTCGAACATCTGCGCCAGCTGAGCCACCGAGAGGAGCTCGCCTTCGCCCACAGCTCCGGTGACGATCAGCGACTTGGTCTGTGAGTACACGCGCTCGCGCAGGTTTCGCACTGCCTCGATGCGCAGGGGACCGGCGCGCAGCAGCTCACCGGGCTTCAAGATGACGAGGCGGGTCGGAAGCACGCCACGGTGATATGGCGCTCGAGGCTCGATTGGCCTAGGATACCGCCTCACCTGTAGCGTGTGACATATGACAGGCGCGCGACACAACTGTGGGGAGTAGTGACGTCATGGTCCAGCAGAAGCAGAGCACGAGCGACGGGCAGCGCGCGGATAAGTATTTGATGACGGGCGAGCAGTACCGCGCGTCGCTGCGAGACGGTCGGCGGATCGTCCACAGCGGCGCCGAGGTGCCGGACATGACGACCCATCCGGCGTTCCGCCGGACCGTGGACAACATCGCGGCCCTCTACGACCTGCAGTTCGACCCCGCGTATCGCGACACACTGACGTTCACCGACCCGGACAGCGGTGACCGCCTGAGCACGGGTTGGCTCGTGCCGCGCTCGCATGAAGACCTCGAGAAGCGTCGTGCGACGCTGCGGATCAGCACCCTGCACACCCTGGGGATGTACGGACGGCCGCCCGACTACGGCTCCACGATCTGCATGGGCTATCTCTCGCTCCTCGATCTATTCGAAGCGACCGATCCGAAGCTGGCCTCGAATATCCGCACGTTCGTGACCAACGCGGCGCGTGGAAACGCGATGTGCGCCGATGTGCTCGCTGAGCCCCAATCGGACCGGATGGTTCCGAACAACGAGAAGCCCGGCCGGCTTCGCGTCGTCGAGGAGCGCAAGGATGGTGTCGCGATCTACGGGGGCAAGGCGGTCGGCTCGCTGGCCGCCGCGGGCCACTACATGACGATCGCGAATCTGCTCTTCTCGGACATGGACCCCGCCTGCAACATCTGGTGCCAGGTCCCGGTCAACGTCAAAAACCTCACGCTCGTCAGCCGCGAGTCGGTCACGACGGACTCCTCGCGCGAAGACCATCCCGTTGACTCGTTCGGCGACGAGTTCGACACCTTCTTCATCTTCGACAAGGTGTTCGTTCCATGGGAGAACATCTTCGTCTACAACCAGGACAAACTCCTGGGCCTCTACTACCCGGTCTGCGCGCTCGCACACTGGCACATCCTGACTCGGCTGTGGTACCGCGCCGAGATCTTCGCCGGTCTCGCGCAGGCCATCGTCGACGCACTCGGCACGGCCGGTATTCCAGGGGTGCGCATGGCCCTGACCGAGGTCTTCGCGTACGCCGCGACGCTCAAGGCCTTCATCCTCGCCGCCGAGCGCGAAGCGAAATACACGAAGACGGGTGTCCTCGTTCCGAATTCGGGCCTCATCACCGCCGGACGTCTGCACTCGCTCGAGCACTACCCGCGTGTCATGCAGGTGATCCGCGACATCAGCGGCCAGGGTCTGGTGAGCCGCTTCCCCGAGGCGACCTGGCGGATTCCCGCCGTGGCCGAGAAGCTCGAGGAGTTCACCGCGGGCCACGGCATCAGTGCTCGTGACAAGAACCGGATCTTCAACCTGGCCTGGGATCTCGTGTGCGGTTCGCACGCGTCGCGCGTCGCGCTGTTCGAGCACCTGAACGCGGCTCCCCCCGCTTGGATCCGCGAGGAGATCTACCGGTCGTACGACCGAACGGAGGCGCTCAAGCTGATCCGGCAGCGGGCGGGCGTGTCGGTGGACGAGCCGGCCGCGGCCACGGCAGCGGGCGCCAGGTCGTCGTTCGACCTCGTCCGGAAGGAAACTGAGCGCAAGCGCTAGTCCGACAACAGGGAGGGAGGACCACGTGCAGACGCGACCAGGAGACATGACGATCGCCGAGGCCTCGGCGGCGGCGAAACGCGCCGCGTTCGAGCCCGGCGCTGGCAAGTACCCGCTTCTCGGCAGCGACCTTCTGAAGAGGCCCGGACGGGTGCTGGATCTCAGTCGCCCGATCTTCGAGGGCATGCCGCAGTGGTACGGTCACCAGAAGACCTTCATCCCGACGAATCAGGATCACGAGAAGTTCCGCGAGATCTACAAGACGGACCCCGGTTTCGCCGCCCGCAACCTCTTCATGAGCGAGCACTGCGGCACGCACGTCGACGCGATCTACGAATACGACCCGGCCGGCCCGCGCCTCGACAAGATGCCGATCGAGTTTTTCTGGGGTCCCGCCGTCTGCCTCGACGTCTCCGACGTCAAGTACCAAGATCCCGATCCGGAGGGGAAGGGCTACGCGACCGCGGCGGTGATCCGTCGCGCCGAGGAGCGGCTCAAGGAGCGGAGCGGCGAGTCGATCCGACCGGGAGACATCGTGCTGTTCTGGTTCGACGTTGGAGATCGCCTGTTCCCGACGCAGAAGTTCGCCGCGGAGTATCCCGGCGTGAACTGGGAAGGCGCCGAGTACCTGGCGAAGAAGGGCGTCGTCAACATCGGTACCGACTGCATGGGTCTCGACAACACCCTCGACATCCAGTTCTCGAGCCACATGGTCTGCAAGAAGTACGGGATCGTGAACACCGAGAGCCTGACGAATCTCGACAAGCTCCTCAACAAGCGATTCCTGTTCTTCGGCCTTCCACTCAACCTCCGGGACGGCACCGGTTCACCGATCCGCGCATTCGCGTATCTGCCCGAGGGCTAGCGGACGACCGTACGCACGAAAGGGAAGGTTGCGATGAGCGAAAAGAAGCGGCTCATGCCAAAGGGACACTGGGACTGGAGCATCCCGGTCCCGTTCTCCCAAGGCTGGAGCGTCAGCGGAGGCCGCCTGATTTACGTCGGCGGTCAGATCTCCGCAGATGAGCACGGTCGCACGATCGGCGTCGGCGACATCGAGGTACAGACGCGGAACGTGTTCAACAACATCCGCAAGGTGCTTCGCGAAGCCGGTGCCGACATGCAGGACATCATCAAGTTCAACACGTTCTACGTGTACGAAGGCGAAGGTGATGCCATCCGCGAGTACTGGGAGAAGATGACCCGAGTACGCATGGAGTTCTTCAAGGAGCCCGCCGCGTGCGGGACCGGTGTACGGGTCACCGGCCTCGCCTATCCCGATCTGCTGATCGAGGTGGAAGCGATCGCGTGGGTTCCGGACGGGCGTTGAAATCACGACGACAGTGAGCGGTGGGGCGCCCTTCGACACCGACGCCGACCATACGACGGTCGGACTGGACGGGCAGCTCTACGCGGTAGGCGGCTTCCTCGAACGCGAGGCCGTCGAGGGGTCGCGCTCGACGGTCGCTGCCGCGGACGCCGACACGTTCAGAGCCGCGATGTCGCAACTGGCTTCGGGCGTGGTGATGGTCACGACGCGCGTCGGCGGACGGCCTTGGGGTCTCACCGTCAGCGCGTGCTGCTCCGTGTCGGCCGAGCCGCCGCTGTTGCTCGTGTGTCTCAACCGGCGAACGCAGAGCTGGCGCGCGATCGAGAGCCAACGCGCGTTCGGCGTGAGCATCCTGGCCGAGTCACATCACGACCTCGCCGTGCTCGGCTCGGCGCCCGGCAATCCGAAGTTCATCGACGAGTTCTCGGTCGTGGATCCCGACGACGTCGCGAGTGTCCCCGTGGTCAGGGGCGCGCTGTATCACCTGAAGTGCGCGGTCGTCAGCATGCATCAGGCCGGCACGCACAGCATCGTTATCGGTCAGGTGAGGACCGCGGAACGCGGGGGCGAAACCGGCCTGCCCCTCGTCTACTTCGATCGCACGTACCACCGTCTCGGGAACGCCGTGCCTCGCGCGTGAAGATCACCAACGTCGAGGCACTTCTCGCGGCGCCGCCCTGGGACGCGGATCCCGGTTGGACCCTGGGCGACGACAACAGCGCCGCGTTCATTCGCGTCACCGCGGACAACGAGGTCGTCGGCATCGGGGAAACGATCCTCGGCCACTTCGCG
>VGPA01000123.1 GCA_016875665.1 Chloroflexota bacterium
CCCGAGGACGATCGCGAGGAGCATCGTCGTGAGGAACGCGGCCGCCGACGAGGTCGCGTCCAGCAGCATCGGCGGGTCGGCGATCTCGATCCGCCGGCTCAGATGCGCGAGCTGGACGCCCGCCGCCGCCACGATCCCGAGGAGCGCGAGCGCCGTTGTCGGTCCGTCGCGGAGGTCCGTCGCCGCGACGCCCATGACGCCCAGCGCGGTGAGCTGCACGACGGCGCTCGTGACGAGGACGATGTGCCCGCGGTGCGGGGGAAGCCACACGGAGTCGGCGACCGCGACGAGCGCGTCGGTGGCGAGGATCGCGAGCGCGGCGGCGAGGCTCACCGGGGTGCCCATCGCGATGCCGATCCAGAGCGCCGCGAGCGTCACGTCGTGGCGGGCGACGTCCCACTCGTCCGGGAGGGCGAGCGACGCCGCCGTCGCGTAGAGGATGGTCAGCAGCGCGCACGCGAGCGCGATGCTCGACCAGTGGAGATCCGCGTACCCGAGCGCCGCGGCGACCAGGATGATCCCGGCGACGATCGAGCGTCCGGGGATGACCCGGCGGCGGAGCGCGACGAGCCCGACCGAGCCGATCATCCCGAGCGCGATGAGGGTGCGTGAACCGGCGTCGAGCGCGGGCATGCCGATGTCGGTCACGTCGCCGCGGGTCACGCCAACCAGGCGCAGGAGCACGAGCGACGCGGCGAGCCCCGCGGGCATCGCCAGGAGCCCGCGCAGCGTCTCGCGCTCGGCCACGGGGCCGGGTGGCCGCAGGTAGCGCCATGGCACGAACGGATACAGGCCGGCGAACAGCGCCGCGCCGAGCGAGGCCGCGAGCACGATCCCCGGGCTGATCGCCGTCGGGAAGATCTGCTCGAACTGGAACGAGGCCCCGCCGAAGCGCGAGATGAGCAGGGCGGCGAGCACGAAGCACTGGACGCCGACGGCGAGGAACGCCGCGCCGCGGGCGGCGGCGGGCGGCGGCGACACGAGGAATGCGGCGGTCGCCGTGAACGCGGCGAGCACGCCCAGGAGCACGATCGAGGCGATCAGGTCGGCGGTGACCGCGAGGGCGATCGTGGTGTGGCCGATCGCGATGAGGAGCGCGACGAGCAGCGGATGCCGGTCGCGCCCGCGCGTCGCCGCGAAGATCGCGCCGACCACGTAGGCGCTCGCGGCCGAGGCGCCGATCGCGCCGACGCCGTCGAGGCGGTACGCCGCCTGGATGGAGGGGCCGCCGATCGCCGACCACTGCCACAGCGCACGCCCGCCGCTCGCCGCCGCGGGGATGAACGGGAAGAGCACGAGGGGCACGATGGCGCTGGCGAGGCCGATGGCGAGTGCGGCCCCGTTCGTCCAGATCTGCCGCCTCGGGAGCACGCGCAGGATCGCGACGATCGCGATGCCGAAGGCGGAGAAGAGGAGGGGGAGCTCGCTCGTCAGCGCCACTGCGCTGCGGCCTGGCGGCTAGCGCCGGGCTGCGTTCGGCTTGACGGGTGCGGTGCCCAGCGCCGTGGTGAGCTCGTCGAGGGCGCTCGATTCGATGTGGTAGCCGAACGCGGTGCGCCGGACTCCGGGCAGGTCGCGACCCCGCATGGCGTCGCGGAGCGCGTGCTCGCGCCACCCGATCTTCGTGGCGAGCTCGGACGTGGACATCCAGTCCCGGTTCCCGCTCCGAGCCTTCTCGGAGGCGTCTGCCTTGGGCGCGCTTTTTGAGGCCTTTTGAGGCGGCATGCACGTAAGCGTACCGGGTTTGTCCGAACGGGGCGGTTGTGGCTACACTTTGCCCAGCGCCAGAGCCCCCTCCGTCGGGGCGGGCGCCTTTTTCTTGCCGCACTTCGCATCATTTCTGGAGGGTCGCCGCGTGGATCTGCTCTGGGTCGTGCCCCTTTCGGGGGTTGTCGCGGTACTGGTCGCCGCCTACTTCGCCTGGGACGTGCTGAAGTCCGACAAGGGCACACCCGCCATGCAGGAGGTGGCCGGCGCGATCTACGAGGCCGCGGTCGCCTTTATCCGCCGGCAGTACACCACCATCGCAATGCTGGCCGTCGTCGGAACGATCGTGATCGCCGCGGTGATCTACTTCTTCGAGACCGCCCCGGGCGTCTCGAAGGAGGAGCTCGCGATCAAGACCGCGGTCGCCTTCATCGTGGGCGCGATCGCGTCGATGCTCTCGGGGATCATCGGCATGTTCGTCGCGGTGAAGTCGAACCTGCGCACCGCGGCGGCCGCGCAGCACAGCGTCGCCGACGCGCTGCGCATCTCGCTCCGCGGCGGCGCGGTCTCCGGCATCCTCGTCGTCGGCCTCTCGCTCATCGGCGTGTTCGTGATCTTCACCGCCTACGGCGGTCTCGCGAAGCCGGCTGAGGCCCCGTTCACCATCGTCGGCTTCGGCTTCGGCGCCTCGTTCGTGGCGCTGTTCGCGCAGCTCGGCGGCGGCATCTACACAAAAGCAGCCGACCTGGGCGCCGATCTCGTCGGCAAGGTCGAGGCGGGCATCCCCGAGGACGACCCCCGCAACGCCGCGGTGATCGCGGACCTCGTGGGCGACAACGTCGGCGACTGCGCCGGCCGCGGCGCGGACCTGTTCGAGTCCACCGCCGCCGAGAACATCGGCGCGATGATCCTCGGCGTCGCGATCTTCGCCGCGACGAACAACCCCGCCTGGATCCTGTTCCCGCTCGTGGTTCGCGGCTTCGGCCTGATCGCGAGCGTCATCGGCATCTTCAGCGTGCGCGGCTCCGAGAAGGGCGACCCGATGGCCGCTCTCAACCGCGGCACCTACGTCACGGCGATCCTCTCGCTCATCGCGATGTGGTTCGTGACCAACGCCATGCTCAACGAGAAGGGCCAGGGCCACTGGTTCTTCTGGGCCGGCGCGATCGGCATCGCGACCAGCCAGGCCTTCGTCTTCATCACGACCTACTACACGGCGGGCTCGTGGCGTCCGGTGAAGGAGATCGCCGAGGCGGCCAAGACCGGTCCGGCGACAACGATCATCTCCGGGGTCGCGGTCGGCTTCGAGACCACCGCCCCGTCGATCATCACCATCGCGATCGCGCTCTTCGGCTCCCACTGGGTGGGGGAGCAGTGGAGCGCCGCCACCGGCTACGCCCACGGCGGCGTGTTCGGCACGGCTGTAGCGACCATGGGCATGCTGATGAGCGCCGCGTTCATCCTCGCCATGGACACCTTCGGCCCGATCACGGACAACGCGGGCGGTGTGGCTTCGATGTCCAAGTCGTCCGAGGAGACGCGCGAGCGCACCGACCGCCTCGACGCGGTCGGCAACACCACCAAAGCACTGACCAAGGGCTACGCGGTGGCTTCGGCCGCCCTGGCCGCTTTCCTCCTCTTCTCCGCCTACATCGACAAGGTCAAGCAGATCAAGGGCATCCCGGTCAACGCGCATTACGCGGTCGACCTGACCAAGGTGGACGTCTTCCTCGGGGGCATGCTGGGCGCGATGCTCGTGTACCTGTTCTCCTCGCTCGCCATCCGCGCGGTCGGCCAGTCCGGCGGCGCGATCATCGAGGAGGTTCGGCGCCAGTTCCGCGAGAACCCGGGAATCATGAAGGGCACCGTCCGCCCGGACTACGGCCGCGTCGTCGACCTCACCACGAAGTCGGCCCTGCGGAACATGATTCCGCCGGGAATGCTGGCCATCGGCGCGCCGATCGTGATCGGCATCCTGCTCAAGGACGAGGCGGCCGCGAGCATGCTGATGATCGGCACCATCGCGGGGGTCATCCTGGCCACCGTGCTCAACAACGGCGGCGGGGCGTGGGACAACGCCAAGAAGTACATCGAGTCGGGCGAGCTGAAGGACGCCGGCGGCAAGGTGCTCGCCAAGGGCACCGATGCGCACGCGGCCGCGGTCGTGGGCGACACGGTCGGCGACCCGTTCAAGGACACTGCCGGCCCGAGCCTGCACGTTCTGATCAAGCTCCTGGCCACGATCACGCTGGTCCTCGCGCCGATCTTCATCTAGCGCCCGGCCCCTCTCGCGGGCCCTTCATCCGCCCCTCGGAGCGATCCGGGGGGCGGATCTCTTTTTGCCGCGCACGGATCGCTGCAGATTCCCTACAAAGGGGGCGATGAACCGGCTGGTCGGCGTCGTTACGGGCGGTCATGTGGTCAATCACTGGTACCTGAGCATGCTGGCGGTGGTGCTGCCCACGGTGCGGGCTGCGCTCGGGCTCTCGGAGGTACAGGTCGGCACGATCACCTCCGCCTCCCAGCTGGCGATCGGGCTGCTCAACCTGCCGGCGGGGATGCTTGCCGACGCGCTCGGGCGGCACCGCGCGCTGTTCCTCGGCGGCTCCGCGTTCGCCGGCGGCCTCGGCTATTCGCTGCTCGGCATCGCGCCGTCGTACGGCGTCGCGCTCCTGTGCGGCGCGCTGCTCGGCCTGTCGGCCTGCACCTGGCACATCGTCGCCCTGTCGTGGCTCGGGACGGCCTTCCCGGACCGGCGCGCGACGGTGCTGGCCGTCCACGGCACGGGCGCGACCGTGAGCGACACGCTCTCGCCGCTCGTGGTCGGCGCCCTGCTGGGGGCATTCGCCTGGCAGAGCGTGCTCGGCTGGCAGCTCGCGCTCGGTCTCGTTGCGGCACTCGTCATCTGGTGGATGATGCGGCCGGCGTTCAACGCGGGACCGGCATCGACGCCGATGCCGATCCGTCAGCGGCTCGGCGGGCTCCGCTCCATCCTGGACAACCGGACCTTCGTCGCGATCGTCCTCGCGAGCTCGTTCAACTCCGCGGGCCGCTCGGTGATCCTCACGTTCCTGCCGATCTACCTGCAGGAGCAGCTCGGCTACACGTCGGTCGTGCTCGGCCTGCACATCGCGCTCCTGAACGCCGCGGGGATCCTCTCGCA
>VGPA01000124.1 GCA_016875665.1 Chloroflexota bacterium
GCGCAGCTCGCGCCGGACCTCGGCCCGGGTCGTGACGTCGAGCGCCGCGAGCGGCTCGTCGAGCAGGAGCAGATGCGGGTCGGTCGCGAGCGCGCGCGCCAGCGCGACACGCTGCGCCTCCCCGCCCGAGAGCGTCGCCGGGCGCGCCGTCGCGAGGGCGGCGAGCCCCATTCGGTGCAGCCATGTGGACGCGGTGTGGAGCGCGAGCGCTCCCGGCACGCCGCGCGCCCGCGGCCCGTACGCGACGTTGTCGAGCACCGAAAGGTGCGGAAAGAGCAGGTAGTGCTGGAACAGAACGCCGATCGAGCGCCGCTCGGGCGGCAGCCATACCCCACGCGCGACGTCCTCGAGGGTGCGCGCGTCGAGATCGACGCGCCCCGCCTCGAGCGGCTGCAGCCCCGCCAGGGCGCGTAGGAGCGTGGTCTTCCCCGCCCCGTTCCGTCCGAGCACCGCCACCGTCTGCGACGGTGCGGCGGTCAGCTCCACGTCGAGCACCAGGTCACCGAGCGAGACGCGGACGGAGGCCCGCAGCACCTCAGACCGCCCGGAGGTAGCGGTCGCGGAGCGCGACCAGCACCACTAGCGAGATGCCGAGGAGCGTGAGGCCGAGCAGAACAGCGGTGTCGACGTTCTGCTCGAGCGCGAGATACGCGGCCAGGGGCAGGGTCTGCGTCTCACCGCGGAAGTTCCCGGCAAAGGTGATCGTCGCGCCGAACTCCCCGAGGGCACGCGCCCAGCAGAGCACCATGCCGGCGCCGATCGCCGGCCCGACGAGCGGCAGCGTGACGGTGCGGAACACCCGCACGCGCGAGGCTCCCAGCGTGCGAGCGGCATCCTCGTAGCGGCGGTCCATCGAGCGGAGCGCCGCCTCCACCGTCAGCACGAGGAACGGCATGGCCACGAAGGTCTCCGCGACGATCACGCCTGCCGTGCTGAACGGCAGCCGCAGGCCGAACAGGTCGAAGAGCGGCTCGCCGAAGACGCCTCGCCTCCCGAACGCCACCAGGAGCGCGATGCCCCCCACCACCGGCGGCAGGACCATCGGCAGCGTGGTCAGCGCGCGCAGCACGAGCTTGCCCGGGAACTCCACGCGCGCGTACACCCACGCGAGCGGCACGCCGAGCACGACCGAGATCGCGGTCGCACCGAGCGAGGTGATCATCGAGAGGCGGAGCGCGTCGATCACCGCCGGTGCGGAGAGATCGGCGAGCGCGGACGCCCACGGGGTACGCACGACCAGCCCCACCAGCGGCAGCACGAAGAACGCCGCGGCGAGTCCGGCGAGCGCGAGGAATCCGATCGGCGCCCGCTCGCGCGGTGCCGCCGGCATCCGCCGACGGCCGATCACGGCCGGAGGAAGCCGAAGCCCGCGATCACATCGAGGCCTCGGGGAGACGCGACGAAGTCGATGAACGCGGCCGCGGCCTTCGCGTTCTTCGAGCCCTTGACCGCCGCGATCGGGTACCTCGCGATCACGTTGTGCTGGTCCGGGATGTCGACGCCCTGCACCTTCGCCCCGCCCGCCCGCACGTCGGTGCCGTACACGATGCCGGCGTCCGCCTCTCCGAGCGAGACCTTGCTCACCACGGCCTTGACGTCTGCCTCGTGGCTCTTCGGCGCCACCCTGACGCCGGCTTTGTCGAAGACCTGCGTCGCGTACGCCCCGACCGGGACGGTGGGCGCACCGAGCACCACCACGACATCGGGACGCGCGAGGTCCGCGAGCGCGCTGATCTTCTTCGGGTTGCCCGCCCCCACGGCGATCTGGAGCTTGTTGCTCGCGATGATGCGGGGGGACGATTCGCTGAGCCTCGCGTCGACCAGCCTCCGCATGCTCGGCTCATCCGCCGACGCGAACACGTCGGCCTCCGCCCCCTGCACGATCTGGGCGACCAGCGCCGACGACGCGGCGTAGCTCGCCTTCACCGTCACCTGCGGATTGACCCTCGTGAACTCGGTCCCGAGCACGTTGAACGCGTCGGTCAAGGACGCCGCGGCGAGAACGGTCACGGTGCCCGAGAGCGGGCGCCCGGCCGCAGCGGGCGCGGCGGGCCCCAGGGGAGCGGCCCCACCGCAGGCCGCGACCTGCACCGCCAGCAGGATCGTCCCGACGCCCCTCACGGCTCCAGCTCGACGATCACGTTCGTCGCCTTCACGTTCGCGACGGCACGCACACCCGGTTTCAGCCCGAGCTCGTCCGCCGCCTCGCGCGTCATCAGCGACACGAGCCGGTGCGGACCCGCCTGCACCTCGACGTGCGCGGCCACCTTGTCCTTGATCACCTTGGTGACGATCCCGGGAAACCGGTTGCGGGCGGAAAGCAGCGTCCGCGGCGCGCTCCTAGCCCTGCCCCGCGCCGCCATGAGCTCCGCCAGCGACGCCGCGGCGATCCGGCGGTGGCCGCCGGCGCTGCGGCTCGCGCGGAGCTTCCCCTCGTCGACCAGACGGCGGACCGTGTCCGTGCTCACGCCGAGCGCTTCCGCCGCGTCCCCGATCGAGTAGTTGCCGGTTTTCACGGCGACAATGCTAGCGGGAGCGAGCTATCTCGCCCCAGGATCTATGCAGCCGCGGGCTGCCGCCCCCGCAGGTGCAGGACGTAGGGCAGCGGCAGCGCGACGAGCGCGAAGGCCGCAATCCCGGCGGCGGGGACACCCCACCACTGGACGATCGGCCCGACGAGCATCGGAAAGAACACCCCGAGCGACGTGAGGCTGTCCATCGTGCCCACCGCGCGGCCGCGAAACGCGGGCGGCGTGTGCTCGATCACGAGCGCGCTCGACGAGACGTTCGCGCACGACCAGCCGACACCCACCAGGAAGACGCCGAACGTCACCACCGCGTACTCAGCCGACCCGCTGGCGACCGCGGCGCCGGCGGCCTCGATCAGGACCCCGGCGACCAGCACGGCGCGGCCACCCACGCGGTCCGCGAGCCAGCCGATCGGCATCGACAGCCCGAACATCCCCGCGACGTGGATCGAGTTCGACAGCGTGATCGCGGTGAGCGTCTGCCCGTGGTGGTCGAGCTGGAGGGGCAGCATGACCATCGCCATCTGCATGGCCGCCTGGGCGCTGAACATCGCGAGCGCGGCGCCCCGCCGGCGCGGGTCGGCGAAGAACTCCGCGATTCCGAAGCGGCCGGATTCCTGCTGGACGGGCGCCGGTGCGCGATGGCTCGGAAAGTACGCGGTGAGGTTGAGCGCGATGCGCCGCGGATCCGGGCGGACCTGGCGCACGGCCAACATGCTGGGAATGATCATCACGGGGATCAGCAGCCACGGCGTGGCGAGCCGCTCCAACCCCGTCGCGACCGAGACCGCCTCCGAGAAGCCGACCAGCGTCGGCCCCACGATGACGCCGCCGACCGCGACCGTGAGCATGAGCCCGAGGATCAGCGAGCGGCGCTCGGGCGGATACATCTCGGCCGCGGCGAGGCGCATCTGCTGGACGCCCTGCATGCCGACCGCGAACGCGATCATCCCGAAGGCGAACCCGGGGAACCACCCCGCCTGAACCGAGCTGCCCACGCACAAGGTGCCGACGAGGGCGATGCCCATGCCGAGGACGATGCTCGGCCGGCGGCCGCGGCGGTCGCTGAACCGGCCGAACGTGTAGCCGCCGATGATCCGCCCGATCCCCGTGGTCGCCACCGCGAGGCCCGCGAGCAGCGGCGAGCCCAGCAGGCTCACGACGACGAGCGGGCCGAGCCCGGCGGTGAACTGGATGCCCGAGCCGACGAACACCTGCGTGGCGGCGAGCAACGCGGTGTTGCGCCGGATCAGCGCCGGAACGGGATCGCGAGCCGCGACCGCCTCCACGCCGACACGGTACCCGCTGGCGCCTCGACGGCGGCGGACCGTCGCGCACACAATCGATAGTCGAAGTGATGCCGGTCGCACCGAACAGGTTGCGCGAAGCGCGCGAGGCCGCGGGGCTTCTCGAGCCAGCGCTGCTGGCGGCCCGCGCCGGTCTCGCCGCCCAGGACTACCGCCAGATCGAGGCCGGCGACCGCCTCCACCCCCGACGAGCTCGCCGCGCTCGTCGGTGCGCTCGGCGTCCCGCCCGACCGCCTGTACAAGATCAACTACCTCCAGATCATCGGAGCGCCCTCGTCGGCCCCGACGGCGCGCCCCTTCGCCAAGGAGTTCCAGGATCAGGCGGACGCCGCGCACCTGTTCATGTCCAAGGATGAGATCACCTGGCTCGAGTCGCGGCCGCCGAAGGGCGCGCGCGCCGACGTGCTCGTGAACCTCTCCTGCAGCGTGCAGATCTCGCCGCACCTCACGCTCGACACCGTCGCCGTTCTCGACGCGCTCGGCGTGAGCCACCTCACGCAATCCGGCGCGAACGCGTGCTGCGGCAAGCCATACCTCACGTCCGGACGGCACGCGATCGGCGAGCGCGTCACCGAGGCGATGCTGGAGCGTGCGAATGAGATCGGCGCGGACACGCACGTGAACTGGTGCCCGCGTGCCAGCTGACCAACGAGACGGTCGCCGCGCGGAAGGCACTGGCGGGCGAGTGGCACCCCGTTCGTGAGGTGCAGGTGCTGGAGTTCCTGGAGGAGCGGCTGCTCGCGCTGAGCGACCGTGTCCCTTGGCAGCGCCGGATCGATCTGCACATCCTCGCGGAGGGCCACGACTGGAGCACCGTGCACTCGCGCGCCCAGGACACCAGCGCGCGCGTGCTCGCGATGGTGCCCGGCGTCGAGGTGGTCGACCTGTACGACGGGTTCTCCGACGAGAGCCCGTGCGCGTGGCGTGCGCGCGAGCCGTCGCAGTCGCCGTGGCGCGCGCCCGAGACC
>VGPA01000125.1 GCA_016875665.1 Chloroflexota bacterium
CGGTCTCTCCCCGCAGGAGGTGGCGGCCGTCCGAGATGCGGGCAAACAGGTAGTAGAGCCCCGGGACGATCAACACGCCGATCACGGTGCCGACGAGCATGCCGCCGACGCCCGTCGTACCGATGGTGCGGTTTCCGAGCGCGCCCGCGCCGGTGGCGACGACGAGCGGGATGAGGCCCGCGATGAACGCGAACGACGTCATCTGAATCGGTCGGAAGCGAAGCCTGCCTCCCTCGATCGCCGCCTCTGCGACGGACAGCCCGTCCTGGCGCCGCTGTACAGCGAATTCGACGACCAGAATCGCGTTCTTGCCCAGCAGGCCGACCAGCATGATGAGCCCGAGCTGGGCCCACACGTCGTTGGCAAGTCCCACCACCTGCAGGAAGAAGAAGGAGCCGAAGAGTCCGACGGGCAGCGACAAGATCACCGCCAGTGGAATCAGGAAGCTCTCGTACTGAGCGACCAGCACCAGGTACACGAACGCGACGACGATGAAGAAGATGTAGATGGACTCATTGCCCTTCTTCGACTCGTCCCAGGCCAGGCCTTCCCAGCCGAGATCGTAGCCATGCGGCAGGGTCGCCGCAGCGACCTCACGAACCGCCTCGATCGCCTGGCCGCTGGAGTAGCCCGGCGCCGGCACCGCCTGGATGGCGGCCGATGGGTACAGGTTGTAGCGCGTGATTTCGTTCAGACCCTGCTGCTTCTCGAGCTTCATGAACGAGGAGTAGGGCACCATGGCTCCCTTGTCGTTCTTGACGAAGAACTCGTCGAGGTCCCTGGGCATCCGCCGAAATTCCGGCCATGCCTGGACGTAGACCTTGTAGAACTGGTTGAACAGGATGAGGCCCTGTTCGTAGGTGCTGCCGATGAGGATGTTGAGGTTGTCGAGGGCGCTGGCGATGGATACTCCCTTTTGCATCGCCACGTCGTTGTCGACCTTGAGCTCGTACTGCGGATAGTCTGCCGCATAGAACGCGAAGAGGTTCTTCACCTCCTTGCGTTTGGCCAGCGCCGCCATGAATTTGTCGGTCACCTCGCCCAGGCGCTTGTAGTCGGCGGGGCTCGACTGCGTCTGGTCCAGCAAGCGCATCGAGATCCCGCCTGCCGCGCCGAAGCCGGGGATCGCGGGAGGCTCGAAGAACTCGAGCTTGACGTCGGTCATTTTCGCCGTCTTCTCCTCGAGCTCTTCGATCAGCTGACGAGCCGTCTTCTTGCGGTCCTTCCACTCGCGCAGATTGATGATCGAAGTTCCGGCGTTGGAGCCGCGGCCCTCGGTCAGGATCTCGTAGCCAGCGACCGACGTGATCGAAGTGACGCCCTCGATGCCCTTGGCAATCTTCTGCAACTCCTGCGACTTCGCGTTCGTGTACTCGAGGGTGGAGCCAGGCGGGGTCTGCAGGACGGCGTAGATGATGCCCTGGTCCTCTCCCGGGATGAACCCGCTCGCCAATCGAGTGTTCACAGCAACGATGGCCGCGGCGAACGCCGCCACGACCCTGAGCGTGAGCATGCGGCGGGCGACGATCGGCTTCAGCGCCCCGGTGTACAGGTTCGTGACCCTGTCGACGCCACGGCTGAAGGGGCGCTGGATGAAGGGAACGCCGACGAGCAGCAGACCAACGGCCCCCCACAGCGTGTAGGCCAGGTACGTTAGCCCCGCGAAACTCGGCAAGCCAACGAGCGCGTAGAACGCCAGGGTCCGCGCGCCGAGCTTCTTCTTGCCCTTCGCGCCACCCTGGCCTGCGCCCTCGTCGCCGTGCGGCTTGAGGATCATGGCGCACAGCACCGGGGTCAACGTCAGAGCCACCACGCCCGAAAGGACCGTCGCCGAGGCCATCGTGACCCCGAACTGACGATAGAAGACGCCGACCGGGCCCGGAATGAAACTCACTGGAACGTAGACCGCGGTCATCACCAGGGTGATCGCGATGATCGCACCGCTGCTCTCGTTGACCACCTCGAAGCTCGCCCGATACGGGGATGCATGGGTCTCCGCCATCTTGGCGTGAACGGCCTCGACCACGACGATGGCGTTGTCCACGACGACACCGATGGCCAAGACCATCGCGAACAGCGTGATCAGGTTGATGGAGAAACCCAGTAGCTGCAGGACGAAGAACGTTCCGACCAACGACACGGGCACTGCGAGCGCCGGGATCAGGGTCGAGCGCAGGTCGCCGAGGAACAAGTAGACCACCAGCGACACCAAGATGAAGGCCTCGAGCAGGGTGTGGAGCACCTTCTCCACCGAAGCATCCACGAACTTGGAGACGTCGTAGGCGATCTCGTAGTCCATCCCGGGCGGGAACGACTTCTTCAGCCCCTCGAGGGTCGTCTTGATCTCCGCGATGACCTCGGCGGCGTTGGAGCCAGGCGCCTGCTTGAGCACGATGGACGCCGCCGGGTGACCATCGACGTCGGAGTAGATATCGAAGAACTCGGACCCGAGCTCGATCCCCGCGTGTGCGGCCTTTGCCTTGTGGCCGCCCTGTGCGCTCCCGGATGGCTCGGCTTTCGCGTCGGCTTTGGCGTCGGGCTCCTGCCAGGCGGAGCCGTGGCCCTGGGATGGAACACAGACGTCCTTGAGCCGCAGGATCTCGCCGTTGGGCTTGGCCTTGATGATGTTGCCGTACTGCTCGGGGCGGTTGTAGCGGCCGACATACGTCAGCACGTACTCCTTGGACTGCAAGGTCATGCCCGTGGCCTGACCGAGGCGACCGGGCGAGCCGATGATGCTCTGCTCCGCCAGCGCTTCCATCACGTCCTCGACCGACACGTCGTACGCGCGCATGCGCTCGGGGTTCAACCAGATGCGCATCGCGAAGGTGCGGTTGCCGAGGTTCGTCGGGATACCCATGCCCTTGGTCCGCTTGATCACGGGCATCACGTACACGTTCGCGTAGTTGAACAGGCCCTTCTGGTCGGTGCTGGGTTCCGTGCTGTACAGGTTGAGATACATCAGCATGCTCGGGACCACCTGGCTGACCAGGATGCCCTCGCGCACAACGAGCGGGGGAAGCCGGCTCAACACGATGTTGACCCGGTTCTGAACGTTCACGACGTTGATGTTCGGGTCCGTACCGGGCTCGAAGAACACTCGAATCGTCGCTTCGCCCGCGCTCGTGGCGTCGGAGACGATGTAACGCATGTTCTGGACGCCGTTGATCGACTGCTCCAGCGGGATGATCACCGAGTCGATCAGCACGTTCGCGCTTGCGCCGGGACACGCTTGTTCCAGATATCGATCTCCCACGCAGCGGTGAAGCCAAACCGATAGTTGCCCAGAGGGTTCGAGACACCGTGGGCCTCGTCGCTCACTCCCTGGCTGGTGTGTTCGCCAACCTTGTCCACGCCCACGCCCACACCCGCATCGACCCTGGGCTGGTACTCGCCTTTTCGGGCCATCACCTCGCTGTTCGCGATGATGATCTCCTGCACGCGAATGTTGAGTTCCTGGTTGTCGCGGAGCGCGAGCTCGATCAGCGTCCGAAGCCTGGGATCGTCGAAGAACTCCGCCCACTTCTTCCGGGCGGCGTTGGTCGCCCCCGTCGAGACGGCCGTTTCGCCGCCCGGCAGACCGCCGTAGCCCCTGGGTACGTCCTTCCTGGCCTCGCGCGGCGGGTTGTTCTCCAGCGAAGGCGCGCAACTCGACACCAGCGCGCCGACGCAGACGATCAGCCCCATACGCGTGACGACGGAAGCTCTTCGCGCGGGTCGACGACCGGTCATCGATCGTCCTTCCTGGTTGTCCTGGGCGTGGCCTGCATTTCGGGCGTGGTGAATGCGTCTCTGCTGCAGTGGATCGAAGAGCTCGGGGGATGAGCCATCGGAGGCGTCCGCGCGCACCTGCGGGTGCGTCGCGCGTCGGGAGTCATTCGCCGGTTCGCGCGAGGCCTGGTCGTCGGCGCGGATTGGCTCCGGAGCGACCTAGATGGCGATCGCGCGGAGGGCGCTCATGCGAACGCCTTGCCACACGAGACATCCGGCCATGCCGGGTAGATCCCGCACGACCAGGGGACGGTCGGCGGACTCGGCCCGGGAGCTCAGGCTGGAGGCCCGCGGGGTGCGCTGGCGCGAGCGACTACCCGCGGGCGGTGGCGCGCCTCGAGGACGGCGTGCGGGCGAACGGAAGCACGCCGCGCGTCGGACGGCGCACGGTGGACGCCCGCGGCGACGGCGACGAAGGGCCCGTCGTCCGACTCGTCATCCTCCGCGCCGGCCGGATCGTTCGTCTCGGCGATCGCGAGGGCCTCCGTGTCGGCGGAGCCCGTGACCATGTCCAGCGTGGGGAGCTCCGCGCCCCGCGGCGCGATCGCGGTGGCCGGCGTCGCGTGCGGCGCCGCCCCGCCCGCGAACACGAGCAGGAGGGGCAACGCGAGGGAGCAGAGCGCCAGCCCAGCGAGGAACTGGCGGAGAATCGCGACGGTCCAGGGCGTCCGGCCGCGCGCTGCGCGGGGTCCGACGAGCTGGGTGGTGGACCGCGAGTTCATCCGGCGCTCCGCTAGGTACGACCCGGCGCGAAGCAAGTCAATCCGTAGTGCCGGGTTCATCGTCGGTCACCGCCCCCCTTCGAGCAGAGCACGCGCACGCGCACGCGCGCGTCGCTTGGCGCAGCTTGCGGTTCATCGTCTGCTCGCCCGTGTTGCGCGCGGCCCCGCGTCGCCGGGGTTTCATCGTCCGGTCCGGACGATTTCGGGCCCCGCAGACCCGGAGACTCGCCATGACCACTTCCCCGTCCTTCCGCGCGTGCTCCGCCGCGCTCGCCCTGCTCGCTCTCGGCACGGCGCCC
>VGPA01000126.1 GCA_016875665.1 Chloroflexota bacterium
CGAGGCGCCGGCTCCGGTAGGGGGCGGGCGCGCGCAGAATCGCCGCGAGGGCACCAACCGCGGACTCCAGGCGCCCGCCCTCGAGGGTGCCGACGGGCGCGAGGCGCTTGCCGCCGGCGTCGACGCGCAGCGCGGGGAGCCCGCCGCCGAGGACGAGGTACGCGCCCGGAATCCGCGCCACCCCCTCGAGCGGGAACGCGAGGGCGGCACCGTACGGGTTGGCGGGGTCCATCGCGGCGACGAGGCGCACCAGCTCCTCGTCGCCCGGGTCGCGCAGGCGCAGGACGGCGTTCTTGTGTGCGAACTGCGTCGCGCTGAAGCCCTCGACGAAGTGCCCGCGGCGCACCTCGCCGCGCAGCTCCATCCGGCGCAGCACGTCGGCGACGGCGGACCAGGCCAGCCCGGTCTCCTCGTTGGCGAAGTGCTCGTACGCCACCACACCGTGGCGCTCCAAAAGCGCGGTCGCCCAGGCCTCGGCACGCTTGGGCTCGGGCAGGGCGCCCTCAGACGGCACCAGGCTCCAGCGCCCCGCCGCCGCCTTCGCGGACCGGCTCGAGCGGTTCAGCGTGACGCGCCACGACCCGCGCGCGGGCAGGGGGGCGGGCGCGCTCAGCTCCGCGGTCTTGGGCGACACGCGCAGCGGCTCGAACGCGTCGTTGGTGACGATGCCCGACCACACCAGCTCCCAGAGCGCGCTCGTCACCTCATCCGCGGGCGCGTCGGTGGCCGCGACGAGGTCCCGCACGAACGCCGCGCCCCTGCGCTGCAGCGCCTCGTGGACGCGCGCCGCGAGCGGCGAAATCTCGACCGCTTCGCGCGGCGCGTCGAGCCGAGCCAGGTCGTCCCGGCGAAAGAACGCGACGCGCGGGCGGGCCAGGTCGGAGCCCCGGCGCGCGATCCAGACGAACTCGCCGGTGGCGCAGGCCGCGTCGAGCCTGCTGGTCTGGTAGTTCGCGACCCGCGCGGGGAGAACGTCGCGCTCCCACACGTCGACCGGGAGCCAGACCCCCTGGAGCTGCTCGAGGACATCCGCCACGTCGCGGTCGCGCTGCGCGATGCCGTGCCAGCGCAGCAGGAACCGCGCGTACGCGGCCGGGTCCTTGGGCTCGATCTCGCGACGCAGCCGCGCGATCGACGCGCGGTGGATCTCCCCGAGCACGCGCGTGTTCACGTACTCGGTCTCGTCGCGGCCCCGCGTGAAGGCGCCGGTGCTCACCACGCCCTCCCGCTCGAGGTGGTCGAGAACGTCGCGCGCCTCGAAGCCGAGCGCGGCCTCGATCTGCCCGAGCGTCACGGGGCCGTGGGTGCGCAGCCAGCGCCGCACGAGGTGGTCGCGGCTCGAGGTCTCCTCCACCGCGGCCCACTTGCCGTCGCCGAGGCGCCTGGCGCGGCCCTCGCGCTCGAGCGCCCGCACGAAGTCGCGCGCGTCGCCGCCGCGGGTGCGCGCGCCGAGCTCGGCCTCGGTGAGGTGGCCGAGCCGCAGGAGCAGATCCTCGACCTCGTCGCGGTCGCGGGCCAGCCAATCGGGGTCGGTGCGCTGGAGCCGGCTCTCCACTTCGGCGATGGCCTCCGGCACGAGCAGGTCGCGGAGCGAGGTCGTGCCGAGGAGCTCGCGCAGGAGTGCGCGGTCGAGCGACAGCATCACCTCGCGGTACTCCGGCTGCTGCCGGTCGCCCTCCTCGAGGAGCGCGCGCACGAGCTGCCGCGCGTGCGCCGCCGCGAAGGGCGACGGTCCCTCGGTCTCCTTCACCACCACCTCGATCGCGCCCGTCTCGATGCCGCCGACCACCTCATCGAGATGGGGCAGGTCGAATTGGTCCTCGAGGATCTCGCGCACGGTCTCGTGCACGATCGGGAAGTCGTCGAACTTGCGCGCGACCTCGAGCAGGTCCGCCGCGCGGAGGCGCTGGAGCCACAGCGGCGTGCGCCGGCCCGGTCCGCGCCGCGGCAGGAGCAGGGAGCGCTGCGCGTTCTCGCGGAAGCGCGCCATGAACAGGCGGCTCCGCGACATGTTCGCGAGGATCAGCTCGCGGACGTTCGTGCGCGTCACGCGGCGCACGAGGTCGAGCGGCGGGCGCGTGTCCTGCTCCGGGAAGCGGATGGCGATGCCGTCGTCGGTCACCACGAGGTCGCCGCACGAGCCGTCCCGGCACACCGCCTCCTGGAGGGCGTGCGCCCAGGGCTGGAGGACCTGCCGGCCGAACGGCGCGAGCACGGTCACCCGCCGGTCTCCCACCTCGTCGCGGTAGGTCTCGATCACGACGCGCTTGGCGCCCGGCAGGGCGGCCGCCTCCTTCTGGTCGGCAATGAAGCCGTGCAGCGCGATGGCGGAGGTCTCGTCGAGCAGGTAGTCGCGCTGGAGCCGCGCGACGGCGTCATCGTCGTCCAGGCGTGCGACCGCCTCGTCGATGAGCCGGCCCACGCGGAGGCCGAGCTCGTACGGGCGGCCGATCGGGTCGCCGTTCCAGAACGGCACGGTCGGCACGCGGTCCGACTCGGTGACGAAGACCTGGTTCGGCGTGATGTCGCTGATCAGCCACGAGCGCGCGCCGAGCAGCATGACGTCGCCCGGACGGAGCTCGTTCACCTGCTCCTCGTCCAGCTCGCCGAGCTTGGTCTCGCGGATCGCGTGCAGCACCGGGTAGAGGCCGCGGTCGGGAATGGTCCCGCCCGACACGAGCGCGAGCGTGCCCGCACCCGGGCGCCCGCGGATGGTGCCGTTCACGCGGTCCCAGACGATCCGCGGCCGCAGCTCGCCGAACTCCTCCGCCGGGTACTTGCCGGCGAGCATCGCCAGCACGCCGTCGAAGTGGGCGCGGGCGAGCTCGCGGTACGGGTGCGAGCGGCGCACCAGCGCGAACGCATCGTCGGCCTTCCACTCCTCGACCGCCGCCATGGCTACGAGCTGCTGCGCCAGCACGTCGAGCGCGTTGCGCGGGATGCGGGTGACCTCGACCGCGCCGTCGCGCATGCCCTGCGCGACCGCGGCGGCCTCCACCAGATCGCCCCGCCATTTGGGGATGATCCGGCCCACGCTCGTGCGGCCAACGAGGTGCCCCGAGCGCCCGACGCGCTGGAGCCCGCGCGCGACGCCGCCGGGCGAGGCGAGCTGGACCACCAGGTCCACCGAGCCGATGTCGATGCCCAGCTCCAGCGAGCCGGTCGCCACCACCGCCCTGAGCTCGCCCTTCTTGAGCGCCGCCTCCACCTCCAGCCGCTCCTCGCGGGACATCGAGCCGTGGTGCGCGCGCGCGATCTCGGGCACCTCGGGGAGGACGCGCGGACCCTCGGGCAGCGTCCCGAGGCGCGTCGTCTCGGGTCGGCGGACGGGCAGCCGGGCATCCGGCGGGACGTCGGCGGCCAGCTCGTTGAGCCGGCGCGTGAGGCGCTCGGCCTCGCGGCGCGAGTTCACGAAGACCAGCGTGGTGCGGTTGGAGCGCATGAGCTCGAGCACGCGCGGCTCGATGGACGACCAGATCGAGTCGTCCGGCGCGATCTCCGCGTAGTCCTCGACGACCGACTCCACGCGGAGGTCCATCGCCTTGGTCTGGCCAGCGTCGGCGATGCGCACCTCGCGGCCCGGACCGCCGAGGAAGCGCGCGATCGCCTCGAGCGGGCGCTGCGTCGCCGAGAGACCGATGCGCTGGAACGGCCGGCCGGTGAGGTGCTCGAGGCGCTCGAGTGAGAGCGCCAGGTGCGCGCCGCGCTTGGCGCCCGCGACGGCATGGATCTCGTCGACGATGACGTGCTCGACGGTGCGCAGCATCGCGCGCGCGCGGGGGCTGGTGAGGATCAGATAGAGCGACTCCGGCGTCGTGATGAGGATGTCCGGCGGGGTGCGGGTCATGCGGTGGCGCTCGTTGGCGAGCGTGTCCCCCGTGCGGACCGCGGTGCGGATGCGCACGAGGTCGTCCCCGCGCCGCGCGCCGACCTCAGCGATCCCCGCGAGCGGCACGTCGAGGTTGCGCTGGACGTCGTGGTTCAGCGCCTTGAGCGGGGAGACGTAGAGCACGCGGACCCCCGGCTTCTCCGCATGGCGCACGAGCAGGCGGTCGATCAGCGAGAGGAATGCGGCGAGCGTCTTGCCCGAACCGGTCGGCGCAACGAGGAGGGTGTGCTCGCCCGACGCGATGAGCGGCCAGGCGAGCAGCTGCGCGCGCGTCGGCCCGCCCGCGAAGGATTCGTCGAACCATTGGGCGACCGCGGGATGGAAGGAGGCGAGCGCGGGACTGCTCACCGAGAAATGCTAGACGCTCATACAGCGGCGTTAGGAGAGGTCCGCGACCTCCTGGCCGAAGCCACCCTTCGTGGCCGCTTCGTACACGCGCGCGGAGACCACGAGGTCCTGCACCGCGTTGCCCACGCTCTTGAACACCGTGCGCTGCGTGTCGTCGACGCGCCCGGTGGCCCGGCCGTCGAGCACCTCGCCGAGCTCAGCGGTGTCCTCGGGCCGCAGGCCCTGGAGCTCGCCGGCCTCCGCGAAGGCCGCCTCGCGCTCGTCGACCACGATCCGCGCGTTGCGCATCGTGCGCTCGTCGAGCTCACGCTTGTCGGGCTGGAACGCGCCCACCGCGGTGATGTGGACGCCCGCCTCGAGCCACTCCGCGTGGAACACGGGGGTCGCGCTGGTGGTGGCCGTCGCGACGAGGTCGGCGCCGGCGAGCGCCTCGCGTGCCGGCGACACGCGCAGCACGACGCCGGCGAGCGTCTGCTGGCCGGCGGCCCAATCGAGGAACGCCTGGACGCGCTTGGG
>VGPA01000127.1 GCA_016875665.1 Chloroflexota bacterium
TCTCCAGGCGCGCTGCGAGCTCGGCGAACGCGCGGCTGCGCGGCGCGAGCGCGAGGAGACCGGCGAGCCGGGCGGGCTTGGGCGCCGCCTCAGCCGGCGTTGAACAGCTCCATCGCGCGTCCCAAGCCGTCGCGCAGCGCGACCTCGACGGCCTCGGCGGCGCGCACGAACATCGCGTCGGCCGCCTCCCGTTCGTTCTCCGAAAACGGCGTGAGGACGTAGTCCGCGAGGTCGGCGATCTGCGCGTTCTCGTCGGCCGGACCGACTCCGCAGCGCAGGCGCGGGAAGCCCTCGCCGATCTCGCCGACGATCGAGCGCATCCCGTTGTGCGTGCCCGAGCCGCCCGACGTGCGCAAACGGATGCGCCCGAGCGGGAGGTCGACGTCGTCGTAGACGACGAGGAGGGCGGACGGGTCCAGCCGGTACCGCTCGAGCAGCTTGCCCACGGCGCGGCCGCTGTCGTTCATGAACGTCTGCGGGCGGGCGATGGCGAGCCGGACCGCGCCGAGCGCCCCCTCGGCGATCCGCGACTCGGCGGCCTTGGTGTCGAACTCGCACCTCGCGCGCTTGGCCAGCCGGCTCGCGACCTGGAACCCCACGTTGTGGCGCGTGCTCGTATAGCCCTCGCCGGGGTTACCGAGCCCTACGACGAGGTGATCGACGCGCTGCGGCTGAGCGCCGCGCTTGAAGAAACGCACCCGCTGCAGTCAGGTTAGGCGATCGGGAGCGAAGCGACCGATGCCGAACTCGTCGGGACGCCGTCCGGGGTGACGCTCGCGCCCGAAGGCGGCGCGCACCACTCGATCACCACACCGTCCATCGGGCTCGAACAGCCCGGATGCATCGCCTGGGAGCCGGCGTTCGCCCAGGACCTCGAGTGGTGTCTGCTCCACGCGCTGTCATTGCTCGGCCGGGCGCGCGGGACCTCGTCGTACTTCCGCCTCAGCACGCGGCCGATTGACCAGTCCCTCGCGGCGATCCCGCTCGACGCGACAGAGCGTGAGGAGCGCCGCAGGGGCGTCATCTTGGGCGGCTACCGGATCCGGACGGCGGTGGGAAGACCGCGGCTGACGCTGGTCGGGAGCGGCGCGATTATGCCGGAGGTGCTCGCGGCTGCGAACGAGGTGGCTGCCGAGCATCCCGTGGACGTCGTCTGCCTCACGTCGACGGATCTCGTCTTCCGTGCATGGCGCTCGCGACAGGGATTGGGCCGCGGGGACACGTGGATCCTCGACGATCTGTTCCCGGCGGAGCGCGCCACGCCGATCGTCTCCGTCATCGACGGCCATCCGCACACGCTCGCGTTCCTCGGCGCGGTCCACGGTGTCCGGATGGCGTGCCTCGGCGTGGACGACTTCGGTCAGTCAGGCGACGTTCAAGACCTCTACCAGCAGTTCGGAATTGACGCCGAGACAATTGTTGGAGCGGCGCTCGACCTCTTGTGAGAGTCCAGGGGCCACAGTGCACTTACTGAGTAGAAGGGAGGTTTCGGGCCTTGGGGACGTCAGAACGAGCGGCCCTCGGTCCCTCAAGTGATTCGCTACGAATCTGAGGTGTGGCACCAAAGAGGTGGCTTCTTGTCTCACGAAGACGGGGTGTCCCGGGCGATCTGTACCGAGCCCAGCGCCAGCGACCACGAGTGTTTGACACGGGCGGTCTTGACAGACCGCTGCGCGGCGACACGTCGGCGCGAGCTCAGAGGCTCTTCTTCTGCTACTCGAACCCTTGTGAGAGCGCCCCTCAGCAGGGGACGACGCGAAAGCACACCGGATCAGACTTGGACTTCATCACAGTTCCTCGGTCGCCATCACGGGAGAGCCCGGTCACGAACGTGTCCTCGACGGTGAGCACGCTCGCAGCCCCGAAACGGGACGGTCCGACGAGCGTGCGAAGTCGGACCACCTTAACCGGGAGGGCTTGCACCCGACGGCTAGGATTCGCCCACAAATGCGGTCTCGTGAGATCCACCTCCTCGAGGCGGGGATCGTGACCGAGCAGCGCTCCGTCGGGATCGCGGAGGCGCCGGCCGCGCTAGTCCCGGCGCTCGCGTCGCGCCTGTCGGCCGACAAGCGCGTGCGCGTACCGTTCAATCCGCGCGACCGGTGGCTCACCGCCGCGCGCGAGTCCTGCCGCGTGCTCGGTGACGCGGTGGCCGCGTCACTCTCCGGCGGCTCGCTCCCGGTCGTCGTCGGCGGTGAGTGCACTCTGGTCGCCGGCACGGTGCACGGGATGCTCCAAGCCCTCCCCGACGCCCGACTCATCTATCTGTGTGCCCGCGCGGACTTCCACACCCTCGCCACCACGCGCACGCACCAAGTGAGCCGGATGTGCCTCGCCCACATCTGCGGGCGCTCCGTCGCGCCCCTGCTGTGGCCCGGCGCCAAGCGTATGGCCGACGACCGGGTGATCCTTGTAGGGGCGAGGGTGATGGACGCGGGGGAGGCGGGCAACCTCGCACGCACCAAGGTGCTGCACCTGCCGTTCGACGCGAACCACACCGACCCGAAGGCCGCCGTGGCGGCCGTCCGCCGGAAGGACGCCTGGCTCCATCTGTCGGTCGACCTGCTCGATCCGACCGAGTGTCCGGCCGCCCTCGATCCCGCGCCTGACGGTCCCACGCTCGCCCAGCTCCGCGCGCTGCTCGCGGCGCTGGCCGGGGCCGCGACGATCCGCGGCGTGACGATCGCCGGCTACGACACACGCAAGGACGCCGAGGGGCCGAAGCTCCCCGGCGTCCTCGCGGAAGTGCTCGCCGAGGTGCTGGGCCGGGCTAGCGGCGTCCCCGCTTGACGGCCGGCGCGCCCTTGGTCGCCGGCGCCGCCTTGGCCGGCTCGCTCGCCGCACCGCACACCGTGTCGATGATCAGGCGGGTCACCACGTACGGGTCCATGTTGGCGCACGGGCGGCGATCCTCGATGTAGCCCTTGCGTTCCTTCGCGACCTGCCACGGGATCCGGACCGACGCGCCGCGGTCCGACACGCCGTACTTGAACGTCTTGTAGGAAGCGGTCTCGTGGAAGCCGGTGAGGCGCTCCTCGATGCCGAAGCCGTAGTTGGCGATGTGCAGGTCGTGCTTGCGCCCGAGCGCCTCGGCCGCGGCGACGCACGGCTCGTAGGCGTTGCGCATCTGGCGGGTCGAGAAGTTCGTGTGCGCGCCCGCGCCGTTCCAATCACCGCGGACCGGCTTCGGGTACAGCGTGGCCGAGATGCCGTATTTCTCCGCGATCCGGTACAGGAGGTAGCGCGCCACCCACAGCTGGTCGGCCACGTCCGGAGTGCCGATCGCGCCGATCTGGAACTCCCACTGGCCCGGCATGACCTCGGCGTTGATGCCCGCGATGGACAACCCGGCGGTGATGCAGGCGGCGAAGTGCTCCTCGACGACGTCGCGGCCGAAGACCTCGTCCGCGCCGATGCCGCAGTAGTAGCCGCCCTGAGGAGCCGGGAAGCCCTTCTCGGGGAAGCCGAGCGGGCGCGAGCCGGAGAAGAAGGTGTACTCCTGCTCGATCCCGAACCACGTGTCGAAGCTGGCGTACTTCTTCGCCGTGGCGACGCACGTCGCACGGGTGTTCGTCGGGTGCGGCGTCATGTCGGTCAGCAGGACCTCGCACAGGACGAGCTTGTTGTCGCCGCCGCGCACCGGGTCCGGGCACACGAAGACCGGCTTCAGCACGCAGTCGGAGCGGTCACCCGGCGCCTGGCCGGTGCTCGAGCCGTCGAAGCCCCAGATCGGGGGCTCTTTGCCCAGCGCGACGGCCCTGCCCTTCGCCCGGAGCTTCGACGTGGGCTGGGTACCGTCGATCCAGATGTACTCGGCCTGATAGACCCCCGTCGTCATATGCATCTCCTACCGCGTCTCGTACTTCCGCGCTTCGAGCGTGGCTTCCCGGATGGACGCCCCACTCGCCCGCGGTGAACACGGTCGCGGGTGCGCGGTGCGGCAGGAAGCGCTTGCGCAGTAGCGGTTGGGTTGCGGAACGGTGCTCCTATACTCAGGTCACTGCTGGGGGTGCTCCGCAAGGGGCTGAGATCGGGCCGAGGCCCAGACCCCAACAAGACCTGATCCGGGTAATGCCGGCGGAGGGAAGCAGAACATGGCGGCACCGGTTCCCGGCGGTTTCTTCGGTGCGCGCTTCTCGCTCTATCCGCTGACGGACGGCTTCGTGCCCGTCATCCTGAGAGCAATCGAGGGTCTTGCGTCCTCGGGGCTCGAGGTCCAGACCGACGACGTGAGCACGTTCCTCGGCGGCGACCGCGATGCCGTGTTCGGGGCGCTGGCGGAGTCGTTCACCGCGGCCGCGCGCACCGGCGTGCACGTGGTGATGCCGGTGCTCCTCTCGCACGGCTGCCCGGGCGAGGAGGTCTGCGAGATGCCCGACGACCAGCCGCACCCGCCCGGCGCGGCGAAGCGGAAGCTCGCTCGGGCGGGCGTTCGCGTCTCGGCGCAGTGGTCGCTCTACCCCCTCGGCGATCCCGCCTACATGACGCGCATCGAAGAGGCGATCGCGCGCGGCAAGAGCGACCGGGTCCATGTGGCGGGCCGGCACTTCGTGTCGCACCTCGCGGGCGACCTCGCCGACGTGCTCACCAGCGTGCGCGGCTCGTTCGACGCGGCGTGCGAGCGCGTGGGCCACGTCACCGCGCACCTGGTCATCTCGGCGAACAGCCCCAGCACCGCTGGGCACGGAGGGTAGAAGGCATGGGTCTCGGCATCCTCGTCGGGCTCCTCG
>VGPA01000128.1 GCA_016875665.1 Chloroflexota bacterium
CAGGGCCGCCGTGGCCGCGAGCACGCCGGCCCAACCCCAACGGCCCGCGCCGGCCACCACCAGCGCCGCGAGGAACGCGAGCGTGCCGACCGCGTCGACCTGACCCCAGAACGGCCCCGCGAGAACCGGGCCCGGGGCGAGCATCCACAGCGCCGCCGCGACCGTGCCGACCCACGCGCCGCGGGCGCCGGCGACGCGGTGGAGCAGGAGCGCGATCCCGACGTCGAACGGGATCGAGATCGCCTTCACCGCGAGGCGGAGCGCCTCGCCGTCGAGCACGAGTCCGAGAAGCCACAGCCCGTACAGGAACGCCGGCGGGTAGTCGGCGAAGTAGCCCGGTTCGTAGAAGCCCCACGGCCCGCGGTCGGCGAGGCGCTCGGCCCACGCCATGAACGTGCCGACGTCGCTCGTGAAGCCAGGACCGCCGACCGTGGCGAGGCGCACGAGGACGCCGGCCGTGAGGATCGCGATGAGGGCGAGGCGTGAGCGCTCCGATGTCATCGCGGTCATCGATCCAGCCCTCGGCTGCGCCGAGTGCCGCGCCGGCTGGTGGACTCGCTCATCGCGGCAAAGCCGCTCCTCGCTCGCCTGCTCATTGCCAGTACCCGAGGTGCATGATCACGATCACCGCGTAGACGTTGATCACGACCGAAAGCGCGACCGCGCCGAGGAAGAGCCGGGACGGGCGGTGCCAGCCGTCGCGGCCGAGCGCGGCCCCGATCACCGCGAGCGCGACCAGGAACGGCTGGGCGTCGAGGCTGAAGCGGTAGCCGAACTGCTGGAACCCGACGGTCGCGTGCGTCACCGCCGGGACGAGGGCGAGGCCGGCGGCGAGCGCGAGCGCGCGCACGCCCGGGTCGATGCGCAGTCGCCGGAGCGCGAGGAAGCACCACACGAACGCGGGGGTGGTGAGGAGCAGGCTCATGCCGATGTACCGCGGCCGGAACGGCAGGGGACCGGAGACGACGTCGGGCGGCTCGAGGAAGATCGCGGTGATGTGGCGCGGGATGTACTGGAGCGAGAAGATGCCGTGCTCGAAGAACACATCGCCCTCGGAGAGGCGCCCGTAGCCGAGGTCGTTCAGCGACCCCCAGCGAAGCAGGTTGTAGCCGAGGTAGAGGAGTCCGAACGGCACACCGCCCGCCACGACACGCGCGAGCACGGGCCACGCCGGCCGCGCGCCGCGGTACGCCAGGAGGAGCGCGAGACCGGGAGTCGCCGCGGCGAACGGCAGCCGCGCGAGCGCGGCGAGGCCGATCAGCGCGCCGAGCAGGACCGGCCAGCGTCCCATCGCGGCGACCCAGAACGCGGCGGACCCGAAGAACACCGCCACGCCGTGCGCCGCGAACCAGGCGCGCCCGTCGGCGGCAGTGAAGAAGAGCGTCGAGCCGAGCGCCGACACGACCACCCCGGCGACCGATGTGCGCGCCGGCGCGCCGTACGCCCGGAGGCCGAGGTAGAGAAGGCCCGCGGACGCGCCGCCGAAGATCTGCGACACCAGCACCTGCGCCGCGGCGGTGGCGACAAACGGCTGGAGCGGCACCGTGAGCGCGCCGGGGAGCGGCGGGTACGCGACGCACCAGCGCCCGGTGCCGCACGACAGAAGCTCGTTCAGCCAGGGCGGGTTCTCGGTCAGCCACCAGCGCCCCTGCAGGAACGCCTCCCCGAGGCGGCCGTAGTAGTCCCAGGCGCTGGTCGACCCCAGGGGCGCCAGCGTGTAGGCGAAGGCCGCCACCGCCGCGCAGATGAACGCGATGCGTACGTCCCGGTGCTCCGCCATCCCCGAGACGCTACCGCCCCGTACGCTTGCGCTCATGCCGGCGCGGGTGGCGGCCTTGTCGTTCTTCTTCCCCGTCTACGACGAGGAGGACAACGTGGGGCCGATGGTCGACGAGGCCCTCGAGACCCTGCCGCGCTTCGCCGACGACTTCGAGGTGATCGTGGTCGACGACGGGAGCCGGGACCGCACCGGCGCGCGCGCCGACGAGCTGGCCGCGCGCCATCCCGCGGCACGGGTCGTGCACCACAAGCCGAACCGCGGCTACGGCGGGGCGCTCCGGTCGGGCTTCCTCGCCGCGACCAAGCCGCTGGTGTTCTTCACCGACGGCGACCGGCAGTTCCGGCTCGCAGACCTCGAGCGGCTGCTCGCCGGCCTCGACGGCGCGGATGCGGTGATCGGGTACCGGATCAAGCGCGCCGACCCATGGCGCCGGCTCCTGATCAGCGGCGTGTACAACCGGATCATCCGCCTTCTCTTCGGGGGCGGCTTCCGCGACGTGGACTGCGCGTTCAAGCTCTTCCGCCGCGAGATCTTCGACCGCGTGCCGCTCGAGCGCATCCGCTCCAACGGAGCGTTCTTCTCGCCCGAGCTCCTGCTGACGATGCGCGCGGCGCACGTCTCCCTGCGCCAGGTCGGCATCCCGCACTACCCGCGCGTCGCACAGGAGCCCAAGGGCGCGCCGCCGCACGTCATCCTCCGCGCGCTGCGCGATCTGATCCTGCTCCGCCTGCGCTTGTGGGGCATCGCGAACTGATCGGTGCGGGCGGACGGCGTCGCCCGCTTGTCCAGAGCTACTCCGGCAGGCCCTCGATGAACTCCTTGAACACGGAGAGCGCCTCGTCCTCGTCATCACCGCCGGCGCCGATCGCGGATTTGTCCAGCACCGACTCGGCCACGAGGATCGGCGCCTCGCAGCGGACGGCCAGCGCGATCGCATCCGACGCGCGCGAGTCGATCTCCATCTCCTCACCCGACGCCTGCACGAACACGCTCCCATGGAAGACGCCTCCGCCCGCGGCATCGGAGACCAGGTCCTTCACGACCACGCGGGTCACACGCCCGCCGAGCTGGCCGAGGATCGCCATCAGCAGATCGTGCGTGAGCGGCCGCTCGCTCGCGATGCCGGCGACGCGCGTCGCGATGCTGTGCGCCTGGTCCTGACCGATCCAGATCGGGAGCAGCCGCTTGGCGCCCTGCTCCTGCAGGAGCACGACGTGCTGTCCGGTCAGCACGTGCACCCGCACCGAGTCGACCGTGCACGGAACGAGCATCCCTTTGAGGCTACCTCCCCGGCTCCGCCACTTCGGGCGGGTTCACCAGCGCAGGGAGCGCGGGTGCCGGGGGCGCATCAGCAGCACCAGCATCAGCCCGCCGACGAAGCCGAACACGTGGGCGAAGTACGCGATGTCCGAGGCCGCGCCTTCGACGCGCAGCTGCGCCAGGCCGTCGATCACCTGCACCACGATGTAGAACCCGATCACGATGACCGCGGGCAGGCGGATGACGCTGATGAAGATGCCGAGGAACACGAGGGTGGAGATGCGTGCGCCGGGGTGGAGCACGAGGTAGGCGGCGAGGACGCCTGAGATCGCGCCGGACGCGCCGACCATCGGCGCGGGATCGAGCAGGCCCTGGCCGATTGCCGCCACGAAGCCGCTCGCGAGATAGAAGACCAGATAGCGCGCGCTGCCCAGGCGGTCCTCGACGTTATCGCCGAAGATCCAGAGGTAGAGCATGTTGCCGAGCAGATGGAGCCATCCGCCGTGCAGGAACATGTGCGAGACCAGCGGCACCCCCGCCGCGGCGAGCTGACCCCCCATCACCGCCGTCGTGAATGTGCCCCAGTCGAACGCGTAGACCCCATAGAGCGCCGGGGGCTGGTCGGGCGACCGCTGGATCGTGAGCACGTAGATCCATGCGGCGCTGTTGGCGAGCAGGAGCAGGCGGTTCACCACCGCCGTGCGCGAGGTCGGGTTGAGGTCGCGCAGCGGAATCATGCTCGTCGCCCAGGCTTCACTGGCCCAATGCCGTCACGACGATCTTGGACCCGTGCGCGGTGATCACACGCGCGCCGCGGGGCAGCTCGACGACGACGAACGCGGTCGCCGGCACGAGCGTGCGCGGGAGCGCGACGCGCGCCGTCTCGCGGCCGTCGCGCGTTACCTGCGCGACCGCGCGAGCCTCCCCGTCGAGAACGTAGAGGGCGCGCTGTCCTTCGACCGCCTGGATGCCGCCGGCGCGCAGCGGTTGGCCGGTCCACCGGAGCAGGAGGTCCGATCGCGCGGCGGTGGCGGCCAGCGGTGAGCGACGGTACAGGAGCAGGGCGCCGGTCTGGTCACCGATCCACAGCGATCCATCCACCGCGATGGCGCGTCCCGCGTTCGGCGGGAGCGCGGTGGCGAGGAACGTCGCCGCCGGCCCGAGCCGTGCCCCGGAGCGCTCGTGCTTCCAGACCTGGCCCGTCTGCGCGTCGAGCACGTAGAGGTTGCCGTCGTACGCGGCGACGGCTGTCACCGCGGTCCATCGCGACGCGTCGGGCGGCGTCACGTCCGCGACCAGGTTGCCCTCCGCGCGCCACACCTTGCGCTGGTCGTCCACCGCGATGAGCGCCTCGCCTTGCGCGGCGACCGAGAGCGGGCCTCCGACGCCACGCTCTCCGCGCTCGAGCACCACCCCCGTCGTGAGCGCGCCGGTCGTGAACGGCTCACCGGAGAGGCGCCACAGGCGGCCCGCGCCCGCATCCGCGGCGTAAACCCCGTTCACCGTCGCGGCGAGCTGTGTGATGAGTGAGCGTGGCGCCGACTTGGCCAGATCGAGGATCACGCCCGCGAGCTGGTCGCGCAGGCCATCGATCTCCACCGCCAAGGCGGCGAGCCGCGTCGGCTCCGCCATGGGCGAGGTCCCGGCCGCGGCGAGGCCCGCCGACGCGGCGTGGAGGCGCGCG
>VGPA01000129.1 GCA_016875665.1 Chloroflexota bacterium
GAGCGCGCGGATGCTCGCGTCCGCGCCGCCGCGGTCGAGCGCCTCGGCCGCGACGAAGAGGAGACGCTCCTCGGCCGCCGCGCAGGCCGGGTCCGCCCCGAGCGCGGCGAGATAGTGTGCGAGCGCCTCCGCCGTCTCGGCGCCGGCGCGGGCGGCGTCGCCTGCGCGCAGCAGCGTCGCGTTCACCTCGTGATCCATGCCTTCGAGCAGCTCCGCGTACGCGGCCTCGGTCGCCGCCGGCGGCGATGCGACGTCGGTCGAGGGCGCCACGCCGAGCGACTCGGCGAGCCAGCGACCGAGCGCCGGCTCGACGGCCGGGAGCGCGTCCTCGGGCACGGGCAGCGCGAGCGAGCCGGCGGACCGCTCCGAGTCCACCTCCACGAGGGAAACCTCCATCGTGCGCCCGTCCTCCTCGCGATACACGCCGGAGAGCACATGGCTCGCGCTCGCTCCACGCCCGTACTGCGCCGCGAGCTTGTCGTCGGGCGTCGAGCCGAACACCAGGTAGCCCGTCCCGTTGGCCGCGGCTTCGTCGGGCATCGTGACCAGGAACAGCGGCTTGAGCGTGAAGGCGGTCTCCTGCGCGAACCGGTCGACCAGCCTGCGCGCGATCTGGCGCGCCCACGCACCCGCGCGCACGTTCCCGCCGCGCGCGCCGAACGGGATCACCGCCACGATGGGCGCCGTCACGAGCGCGCGTCGAGGAGGTGGAAGGTCCGCTTGCCCTTGCGCAGCAGGATCCAGCGGCCGTGCAGCAGCGGGGCGCCGTCCGGGGTCCAGCTCTCCCCGGCTCGCTCGCCGTTGATCCAGATCGCGCCCTGGCCGATCGAGCGCCGGGCATCCGAGAGCGACGACGCGAGCGGCGTCGCGGCGAGGAGCGCGGCGAGGCTCGCGGCGGGCGGGATCGGCGAGGTCGGCACCTCCGCGGCGAGGAAAACGAACGCCGCGGCGGAAGCCTCACGCGGCTCACCTCCGAACAGGATCCCGCTCGCCTCCTCGGCGGCGCGGGCCGCGTCCGGACCGTGCACGATCCCGGTGATCTCCCGTGCCAGGCGGCGCTGCCCCTCGCGCTTCTCGGGTGCCGTCTCGTGCGCCGCGGCGATCGCGTCGCACTCCGGCACGGACAGCAGCGTGAGCTGGAGGAGGAACCGGCGCACGTCGGCGTCGGGCACGTTCATCCAGTACTGGAAGAACTGGTAGGGGGACGTGCGGTCGGCCGCGAGCCACACCGCACCGGACTCGCTCTTCCCGAACTTCTTCCCGTCGGAGCGCAGGATCAGCGGCCAGGTGAACGCGTGCACCCGGTCCCCGGTCATCTTGCGGATCAGCTCGACCCCGGCGGTGATGTTCCCCCACTGGTCCGACCCGCCGATCTGGAGGACGCAGCCGCGGGTCTTGTGCAGGTGCATGTAGTCGTTCGCCTGGAGCAGCTGGTAGCTGAACTCGGTGAACGAGATCCCGTTCTCGAGGCGGGACTCGACCGACTCCTTGGCCAGCATCTGATTCACGGTCACGTGCTTCCCGACGTCGCGCAGGAAGTCCAGCAGCAGGATGGGCTCGGTCCAATCGGCGTTGTTCACGAGCTCCACGCCGCCGATGCGCCGCAGCTGGTCGGCGATGCGGGCGAGGTTCCGCGCGAGCGTCGGCTTGTCGAGCAGGTTGCGCTCCTCCGAGCGCCCGCCCGGGTCCCCGACCATGCCGGTCGCGCCGCCGGCGAGCGCGATCGCGGTGTGCCCCTGGTCGGCGAACCGGCGGAGCACGAGCAGGCCGATCAGGTTGCCGACGTGCAGGCTGTCCGCGCTCGGATCGCTGCCGTAGTACAGCGTGGCTGGCGCGCGCAGGCGCTCACGCAGGCCCTCGAGGCCGGTTGAGTCCTGAACGAGACCGCGCGCTTCGAGATCGGCGACCAGATCCACGATCCGCAGGATATTCTTGAACGATCGCCCGCTCGACGACACGTGACCACGCCCTCGCGAAGGGCGCGTACCGCGGACGCCGGAAAACCGGCCGGGGCAGTGCGCCGGTCGCTTTCGCCATCCTGCCGCTGGTGGCCGGCGCGTTCCTCGCGTTCACCGCCGTCATGGCCCTCGCCGGCGGCATCGGGGTCGTCTCGGCGCTCGTCGGGGACCTCCCGTCGCCCGAAGACCTGGCCCGCGACCCCCTCGCGCAGTCGACCAAGATCTACGACCGGACGGGCGGCGAGCTCCTCTACCAGTTCGAGGAGGAGCGCCGCGAGATCGTGAAGTTCGGCGACATCCCGCAGCTGCTGGTGGCCGCCACGATCTCGGCCGAGGACAAGTCCTTCTGGAGCAACCCCGGTGTGGACATCCTCGGCATCGCGCGCGCCGCGCTCGCCGACGTGACCGGCGCCGAGACCGGCCAGGGCGGCGCCTCGACCATCACGCAGCAGCTCGTGAAGCAGCGCATCGTCGGGAACGAGAACAGCATCACCCGCAAGCTGCGCGAGGCGATCCTCGCCATCGAGGTCACCCAGACCTACTCCAAGCAGGAGATCCTCGAGCTCTATTTCAACCACATCTACTACGGGAACCAGGCCTACGGGGTGAAGGCCGCCGCGCAGGCGTACTTCGGCAAGACGGACCTCGCGACGCTGACCCTCCCCGAGGCCGCGCTCCTCGCCGGACTCCCGCAGTCCCCGTCGATCCTCGACCCGACCCGCCAGGAGAACCTCGACCGCGCGAAGGCCCGGCGCGCGTACGTCCTCGACCGGATGGTCGAGGACGGCGTGGCCACGGAGCAGCAGGCCAGGGCCGCGCACGAGCAGGCGATCACCACGGTCGGGCCGCCGATCGCCAAGATCAAGGCCGCGCACTTCGTGTTCCAGGTCCGCACGCAGCTCGCCAAGATCCTCGGCGGCGACGAGTCCGCGGTGACGCGCGGCGGATTCAAGGTGACCACGACGCTCGACTGGAATCGGCAGCAGATTGCGGAGCGGCAGGTACGTGACTGGGTGCAGAGCCTGCACAGCCGCAACGTCTGGAACGCCTCGCTCGTGTCCATGGATCCGCGCACGGGACGGGTGCTCGCCTATGTCGGGTCGGTCGACTACCAAAACCGCGACGATCCGCGCGTCCAGGGCCAGTTCGACGTCGCCGGGCTCGGCATGCGCCAGCCGGGATCGGCGTTCAAGGTGTTCACCTACGCCACCGCGCTCAAGAAGGGCGCGACCGCCGCGACGACCGTGGTCGACGCACGGACGGACTTCGGCGGCAAGGCGACCCCGGGCGACTGGGGCAAACCGGACGCGCAGGGGCGGAACCCCAACTGCGTGTACTGCCCCGAGAACGCCGACCTCCAGTACCACGGCCCGGTCACGATGCGGCAGGCGATCCGCGAGTCGCGCAACGTACCGGCGGTGAAGTTCCTCGCCGAGTACGCCGGGGTCGAGGACACCATCCGCACCGCGCGCGAGCTGGGGATCACGACGCCGATCAACGCGGACAACGTGGGCCTCTCCCTCACCCTGGGCGCGCAGGTCGTCCGGCTGATCGACATGACCAACGCCTTCGGCACCATCGCCAACCGCGGCGTGCACGTTGGTCCGACGTTCATCACGAAGGTCGAGGATCCGCGCGGGCGCGTCGTCTGGGAGCACCAGGACTACGAGCAGAAGCGCGTGCTCGACGAGGGGATCGCGTGGATCATGACCGACATCCTCAAGGACACGACGAACCCGGGGCGCAGCTCCATCTTCGGCTCGTGGACCGCCATCGGCCGCCCGGCCGCCCTGAAGACGGGGACGACCGACAACTATCGCGACGTATACGCCGTGGGATACACGCCACAGCTGGTGACCGGCGTGTGGATGGGCAACGCGAACAGCCTGCCCATGTCGGACCGCGACTTCTCGAGCGCGATGGGCCCGGGCCAACTCTGGCGCGACTACATGCGGGAGGCCCTCGCGGACCAGCCCGTGCTCGATTGGGAGCGGCCCGCGAGCGTGCTGAGCGCGAAGGTCGTCTCCGCGCCGGGCGCGTTCGGCGGCTACGGCTCCGGCAACGTCGTGCCGTCGGCGCTCTCGCCGTTCTCTTCGGATGAGTGGTTCCTGCGCGGCACCGAGCCGCGCAGGGCGGATGACCTGTACACGCAGGCTTGCGGGAAGGTCGCGCTCCGCGTCCTCGACCAGGAGGCCGCCTGGCAGAAGTACGCCGACCTCTGGGTGAAGGAGGCGAACGAAGGCAAGCAGTCGTACGGCCGCTACACGTGGAGCGTCATCGGCTCGGCCGGCTGCGTCCAGCCGACGGCCACCCCGGCTCCCACGCTGCCGCCGGGCACCACGTTCCCGCCGGGCTTCAACTTCCCCGCCGTGCCCTCGCCCACGCCGAGGCCGGCGCCCGTGATCACGCCGAATCCCCCGCCCGGCAGCACGCCCCGCCCGCAGTGACCGGGGCGCGCTCCCAGTCGGTGGTGCTCGCCGCCGTCGACGCCCGACGACGCGTCCTCTCCACCCTCCAGCGCGGCGGCCCGTACCGGGGCCACTGGCTGCTCCCGGGAGGCCGCCTCGAGCCCGGCGAGCGGCCCCTCGACGGCGTGCGCCGCGAGGTCGCCGAGGAGACCGGCGTGCGCACACGAGCGCTGCGCGACCTCGCCGCGTACGACGTCCATGTCGAAGGGCAGCACTGGCACGTGCGCATGTACACCGGCGCGGTCCACGGCGCGCCGCGCGCGGAGGCCGGCAGCGCCGTGCGC
>VGPA01000130.1 GCA_016875665.1 Chloroflexota bacterium
GAGCGCGCGGACGAACCCGATGCGGAAGCCGCGCCAGACGCCGAAGAGCACGACGAGGAGCACCAGGCCGTCGATCGCGTTGACGCTCACCGCGACACCTGGTCCAGCCAGCGGGCGATCGCCCCGTCCTCCAGGCCCGCGGCGTCGAGCTCTTCGGCGCCGACGCGCAAGACGGGCACCCGCAAGATATAGCGCGGGTCGTCCCCGACTTCGACCCGCTCGATGGTCAGGGGTCGCCGGAGGCCCAGCCGGGCGAGCACGGCCGCGGCCTCGTCGCACAGCCCGCAGTCGAGCCGCGCGAGCAGACGGACGACCGTGGACGCGGGCACGGTTAGATTCTGCCTGTGAGCCCGTTCGCCCATCCCGACCTGTTCTGGCCGGTCGAGCGCTTCGCCGCCGCCGTCGGCACCCCGGGGGTGCGGGTGGTCGACTGCCGGGCGGCCCTCGATCCCGCGGGGGACCCGGTCGACATGCACGCCGACTATCTTGCCGGGCACCTGCCGGGCGCGGTCCACTGCCAGTGGACGAGCGACTTGTCCATCCCGGTCGGGCCGGAGGTGCGCCCCCGCTTCATGCTCCTGGGAGCCGGCGCGTTCGCGGCGGCCATGTCGCGGCTCGGGATCGGCGACGACACGATGGTGCTCGCGTACGACCACGAGGGTGGCCACCACTCGGCGCGCCTCTGGCTCGCGCTGCGCGCCTACGGGCACGACCGCTTCGCCCTGCTGAACGGCGGCCTCGCCGCGTGGAAAGCCGACGGGCGGCCCTTGATACCGGGCGAGGTGACCGCGCCGCGCGCGTCCTTCATGCCGAAGCCTCGCGCGGGCGTGCTCGCCGACAAGGCGGACGTCCGCGACGCGTTGAAGAAAGGCGACCCCTGGCTGCTCGACGTCCGCCGTCCCACCGAGTACTCGGGCGAGGAGCGGCGCGCGAAGCGGCTCGGGCACATCCCCGGGGCGGTCAACATCGTCTGGAGAGCCGCCCTCAACGACGACTGGACGCTCAAGAGCGCGGACGAGCTGGAGCGCCTCTACGGCGACGCCGGCTTCGGCCCCGACACCGCCACCATCACCTACTGCCAGGGCGGCGTGCGCGCGGCGTTCACGCAGATGGTGCTGCACACGCTCGGCTACGAGGACGTGCGGACGTACGACGGGTCGTGGGATGAGTGGGGCAACGACCCCGACGTGCCAATCGTCCGCGGGTAGGCGCGCGTTCGACTGAGCCGCGCGAGCGCTGGGGTTAGCCCAGCACCCCGGCGCCGCCGAGGAGCGCGCCCGCCGCGAACAGCCATAGGGGATGGAGCCGGGTCCGGATGAGGATCGCTGCGGCGACCGCGAGCAGCGCGAGCGAGGCCGGCGTCGCGGCCGAGGCCCGCGAGACGACGAGCGCTGCCGCCCCGATCAGCCCGATGGTCACCGGCGCGAGGCCCGCCTCCACGCGGGGGCGCCACGAGGTGTCGCGCGCGCTGTGCCACAGACGGCCACCCCAGTAGCAGAGCAGGCAGGTCGGGAGAACGGTCGCCACCGTCGCGACCAGGGCGCCCGCGGCACCGGCAATGCGCAGCCCGAGCAGCGTCACCATGAGGATGTTCGGGACGGGCGCGGCCTGCGCGATCGCGAACGCCGCGGTGAAGTCGGCGTCGGTCAGCCAGCCGCGCTGCACGACGAGCTGGCGGTGGAGCTCCGGGAGCACCGTTTGGACACCGCCGATGGTGATCAGGCCGATCGGCCCGAAGATCCCCGCCATCTCGGCCAGCCGGGCGAGGTCATTCACGAATCGCGCAGCGCGAGGGAGACGCTGATCGGCGCGAGGACCGCGAGGACCAGCGGCATCGGCAGCCCGACGAGCCCGACCGCCGCCAGCGCCCCGAGAGCGATTGGCAGCGCATGCGCCGGACGGCGGCGCACGACCGGAAGCGCGAGCCGGACGGCGGTCGCGATGAGCAAGGCCGCCGCGACGACGGCCATGCCGAGCGTCGCCCCGCGGAGGGGCGTGAGGTCCGACCCGAAGCCCCAATAGAGCGCGCCGATCCCGCCGATGACCAGTGCGGGGACGGCGATGAACCCGAGCGCCGCTCCGGCAGCGCCCGGCGCGCCGCGCACGCGTCCGCCGAAGAGCACCCCCACGTTCAGGATGTTTCCGCCGGGAAATATCTGCCCCAGGGACAGCAGGTCGACGAACTCGGTGTTGGTCATCCACCTGCGACGGTCGACCAGCTCGCGGCGCGCCCACGGGAGCGCCCCGCCGATGGACTTGAGCGACAGCACCAGGAAGCCGACGAAGAGCTCGCGCGGCGTGGGCGTCACGCCTCGGGCGCCGCCGCTTCGCGCAGCTCCGCCGCGAGGCCCGGCGAGACGTCGGCGTCGATCGCGATGCCGCGCTCCCCGTGCTCCAGGCCGCGCAACGCTCCCCGCTCGCGCACGCGCTGGACGAGCGCGCCCGCGCTGTACGGGACCGTCACCTGCACGCGCGCCCAACGCGACGCCGCGACAGCGACGAGCCGGTCGCGCAGCGCGGCCAGCCCTTCGCCAGTTCGTGCGCTCACGAACAGCGCGCCGGGGAATTCTCCGCCGAGCGCCTCGCGCAGCGCGTCCCCTTCACCGCCCTTGAATGCATCCGCTTTGTTCAGCACGAGCAGCCGCTCGCGATCGGCGAGCCCGAGCTCCCCGAGCGTCGCCTCGACCACCGCGATGTGCTCGTGCAGGTTCGGATGACCGGCGTCCACGACGTGCACGAGCATGTCGGCGTCGCCGAGCTCCTCGAGCGTCGCCCGGAACGCGGCCACGAGGCTGTGTGGCAGCTTGTTCACGAAGCCCACCGTGTCGGACAGGAGGATCACCGATCCGTTGGGCAGCGCCGTCCGGCGCGTGGTCGGATCGAGGGTCGCGAACGGCTGGTCGGCGACGAGCACGTCGGACCCCGCGAGCGCGTTGAGCAGCGTCGACTTCCCCGCGTTCGTGTACCCGACCAGACCCGCGAGGAAGAGGCCGTCGCGCGCCCGCACACGCCGGCCGCGCTCGCGTTGATGGGCGACCTCGACGAGCCGCGTCTTCAGCTCCTGCACGCGGCGCCGGATCGTTTGGCGCTGCGTTTCCAGCTTGGACTCGCCGGGACCCCGCGTGCCGATGCCGCCGCCCAGCCGCGACAGGCCTTTGCTGCCGCCGGCGAGGCGCGGCAGACGGTACTCGAGCTGCGCGAGCTCGACCTGGAGGCGGCCCTCGCGCGTCTGCGCGTGCTGCGCGAAGATGTCGAGGATCACCGCGGAGCGGTCGATGACGCGGGGACCGCCCGCGAGGTCCTCCAGCTCGCGCTGCTGGCGCGCGGACAGCTCCTCGTCGCACACGATCAGATCGGCCTTCATCCGGCTCGCCTCCCCGGCGATCTCCGCCGCCTTGCCCTTCCCCACCCAGGTGTTCGGGTCGGCCGTGCGGCGCGCCTGGTGCGTGCGCCCGACGACGGAGCCGCCCGCCGCGGCGACGAGCGCGGCGAGCTCTTCGAGCGAGTCGTCGACCGCGAGCGCATCACCGTCGCGGGCGAGGCCCACCAGGTAGGCGCGCTCGGCCGGAGCGGACGTCTCGATGGTCATGCGTCCATGATCCGTGACGCGGCGCGGCCCCTCAGGCAGGCGAGCGCGTCCTCGGTCGACGGATCGACCCACCGGATGCGGGCGTCGCGCCGGAACCAGGTCATCTGCCGGCGCGAGTAGGCGCGGACGTCCCGCGCGGTCCGCGCGACCGCCGTGTCGAGATCGATCGCGCCGCGCAGGTGCGCCGCCCAGTGCACGTAGCCGTGCGCGGTCCACGACGGGAGCCGCTCGTCGATCCCCGTTTCAAGCAGGCGCCGGGTCTCCTCGAGCACGCCGTCGTCGACCATCCGGCGCGCGCGCTGGTCGATCGCCCGGTCGAGGGCGTCGCGGGGCGGGCGCAGGCCGATCCTCACTGCGGGGATCTGCTCCTCGTGGCCGGCGCGCGCGCTCCACGAGCCCGTGAGCGTCGCGACCTCGAGATACCGCGCCACACGCCGGACGTTCCGCGCGTCGACCGACGCGGCGGCCGCCGGATCGACTGCCGTGAGGCGGCGGTGCAATGCCTCGCCGCCCTCGGACGCCGCGAGCGCCTCGATCTCCGCGCGCACGGTCTCGTCGTGGGGCAGCGCCGCGAGGGTCAGGCCGTCCAGCAGGGCGCGCACGTACAGGCCGGTGCCGCCGACCACGAGCGCGACGCGCCCGCGACGGGCGATCGCGGCGAGCGCGGCGCGTCCGTCGCGCTGGTACCGCGAGGCGTCGTACCGCTCCCCCGGCTCCGCGACATCGATGAGGTGGTGCGGCACGCGCGCCCGCTCCGCGAGCGACGGCTTCGCGGTCGCCACGTCCATCCCGCGATAGATTAGGCGCGAGTCTGCCGACACGATCTCCGCGGCGAGCGCAAGCGCCGCCTCGAGCGCGAGCGCGGTCTTGCCGGACGCGGTCGGCCCGAGGATCGCGATGACCGCGGCGGTCAACGGCGAGCGGGGTCGGGGATCGCTTCCAGCCGCTCGATCGCGTCGGATGCGCGCCCCAGCTCGTCGGGCGACGGCTGGCGCTCGGCGTACCGCACCGCGGCGAACGCGTCGACCACCGGCAGCGCGGCCTCCCACCGCGCGTCCCGGGCCACGGTGCGCGCCGCATGCTCGACGGGGGTCTCCGCGGACGCGCGCCAGCCCG
>VGPA01000131.1 GCA_016875665.1 Chloroflexota bacterium
GCGCCCGACTCGCTCGCGCTGCTCGGAGAGGCCGCGGTCCGCGACGCGCTCGCGCAGGAGCTCGGCTTCGCGATCGAATACCACGCCACGTTGGGGTCCACGCAGGAGCGCGCCCATGCGTTCGCCGCGAATTCCTGGCGACCCGCGCTCGTCGTGGCCGACGAGCAGACCGCCGGACGAGGCACGCGCGGCCGGTCGTGGTACTCCTCGCCCGGCTCGTCCCTGCTCGCCTCATGGCTCTTCCGCCCCGCCCCCGGTGATCCCGCGCTCGTCGCGCTGCTGAGCGCGGTCGCCGTCGCGCGCGCTCTCGACTCGGTGGGCGCGCCCGGGTCCGAGCTCAAGTGGCCGAACGACGTGCTGTTCCGCGGCCGCAAGCTGGCGGGCATTCTCGCGACCGGCGCGACGAGCGGATCGGACACGATGCTCGTGATCGGCGTCGGCGTGAACGTGCATCAGGCGGCGATGCCCGAGGAGCTCGCGGGCGCCGCGACGTCGCTCGCGCTCGAAGGCTTCGCCGTCGATCGGCTTCCGCTTCTGACCGCGGTGACGCGGGAGCTCGTACGCGTGACCGCGGAGGAGCGGGCGTCGTGCCTGGGCGAATGGCGCCGGCGCGCGGTGTTTCTCGGCGGACAGGTGGCGGTGACGCGACCGGGCGAGGCCGTCCTGCGCGGGGTCGCGCGCGACGTCGACCCGGATGGTGCGCTCGTCGTCGAAACCGCGTATGGTCGGCAGCGCGTCGTCACGGGCGACGTCACGGTGCGCGGTGGAGGGGGATGAGCATGGAACCGTTCTCGATCGTCGTCGATGGCACGGCGGGGATGCCGCCGGAGCTCGCGCGGGAGCTCGGACTCCATGTGCTGCCGCTCCACGTGAGCTTCGGCACCCAGTCGTTCACCGCCGGCGTCGACCTCACGGACGCCGAGTTCTACGCGCGCCTCAAGGAGGGCAAGGACCGTCCGACCACCTCGCAGCCCTCGATCGGCGAGGCGCGCGAGATGTTCGAGCGGGCCGCGAAGGAGGGCTCGGGCAAGGTCCTCGTGCTGACTATCGCGACCGAGCTCTCCGGTACGTACTCGGTGTGCAACACCACCGCGCAGCAGATGCTCGGGTCGCAGCTCGAAGTGATTGACACGCGCGGCCTCGCCGGGCAGATCGCGCTGATCGGCAGCGCCGTCGCGCGCGCCCGCCGAGCCGGGGCCTCGTTCGCCGACGGCGTCGCCCTCGCGCGGCGCCTCGCCGGGACCGTGCATCTGCTCGCCGCGATCGACACGCTCGAGCAGCTCCGTCGCTCGGGCCGGGCGAGCTCGCTCCAGGCGCTGTTCGGCTCGCTCCTGTCTGTGAAGCCGATCCTCGAGGTGAAGGAAGGCAAGATCGAAGCGATCGAGCGCGTCCGCACCCGCGAGAAGGCGGTGCTGCGGCTCAAGGAGCTGGTCGAGTCTCGCGTCGCCCCCGGCTCCCGCGTCCGCATGTCGGTCTTCCACACCAACGAGCCCGAGCGCGCCCGCGTGTTCGGGGAGTGGGCGCAGGGGCGCTTCAAGTGCACGGAGTTCTGGATCAACGAGGTCGGTGCGACCGTGGCGGCGCACGCGGGCCCGGGGCTCGTGGGGTGCTGCTTCGTGCCCGCCGAGTAGGTCCCCGGGCGAGCCCGTCGTCACTCGTACCATTTCCGGCATGCGTCTACGCGTTCCCTTCGTCAAGCGGAGCGAGTCCGCGCAGCACCTGTGGACCCAGTGCCCGCATTGCGGCGAGATGCTCTTCAACAAGCAGCTCGCGCGGAACCTGAACGTCTGCACGAAGTGCGAGCACCACTTCCGCGTGGGCGCGCGGGAGCGCATCGAGCAGCTCGCCGACCGTGCCTCGTTCGCCGAGATCGACCCCACGCTCGTGTCGATGGACCCGCTCGGTTTCGTCGACCAGAAGCCGTACCCCGCCCGCATCGCCGAGTCGCAGGCCAAGACGGCCGAGCGCGATGCCGTGGTCTGCGGCGACGCCACGATCGGGGGCCATCCCGTCACGCTCGCGGCGATGGAGTTCTCCTTCATGGGCGGGTCCATGGGGACGGTCGTGGGCGAGAAGCTGGCGCGTGCCGCCGAGCACGCGCGCGACGGACGGCGTGGCCTCGTCATCGTCTCGGCGTCCGGCGGCGCGCGGATGCAGGAGGGCACCATCGCGCTGATGCAGCTCGTGAAGACCGTGGCCGCGGTGACGCGCCACGGGAAGGCCGGCCTGCCCTTCGTCAGCGTCCTGACGGACCCGACCACCGGCGGCGTTCTCGCGTCCTACGCCTCGCTCGGCGACGTGATCCTCGCCGAGCCGGGCGCGCTGATCGGGTTCTCGGGGGCGCGCGTGACCAGCAGCACCATCGGCGCCGAGCTGCCCGAGGGATTTCAGCGCGCGGAGTTCCTCCTGCGGCACGGCTTCGTCGACCAGGTCGTGCCTCGCGCGCAGCTGCGCGACCGCATCGCCTTCTTCCTCGGCGCGTTCAGCCGTCCCGCGCGCGAGATGCGGTGGGGCGTTTGAAGACGCCGGTGGCGAGCGGCTTCGCCGCGAGGAGCGAGTCAACCGGCCTCGACCGGGGAGCGCCGCGGCCAGGGCGTTCCGGGTAGCGCGGTGGGGATGCTCGAAAAGATCGACCGGGCGCTCGGCGGGCGTGAGCCCGACGGCGACGGCCTGGCTTCCTCCGGGGTGATCGCCGACGTCGCCGGCATCGCCAACCGGCGCTCGCCCTGGGAAGCGGTGCAGCTGGCGCGGAATATCCAGCGCCCGCACTCGCAGGAGCTGATCGGCCTCGTTTTCGACCGCTTCCAGGAGCTGCACGGCGACCGCGGCTTCGGTGACGACCCTGCCGTGATCGCCGGGCTCGCCGACCTCGGCGGCCGCAGTGTGGTCGTCGTCGCGCAGCAGAAGGGCTCCTCCACCGAGGAGAACATCGCGCGCTCGTTCGGGATGCCGCATCCCGAGGGGTACCGCAAGGCGATTCGCCTCTTCCGCCTCGCGGAGAAGTTCGGCCTGCCGGTGATCACGTTCATCGACACGCCCGGCGCGCATCCCGGGCCCGAGGCCGAGGAGCGCGGACAAGCCGAAGCGATCGCACGAAGCATCCAGGTCATGGGCGAGCTCGAGGCACCGGTCGTCGCGGTGGTCATTGGCGAGGGCGGGTCGGGCGGTGCGCTCGCGCTCGGGGTGGGCGACGTGGTGCTGATGATGCAGAACGCGGTCTACTCCGTCATCTCACCCGAAGGGTGCGCCGCGATCCTGTGGCGCAGCGCGAGCGAGGCCGAGCGCGCCGCGAAGGCGCTGCGCGGCGCGGGGCCCGACCTGCTCGAGCTCGGCGTCATCGACGGCCTCGTGCCGGAGCCGGAGGGCGGCGCGCACACCGACCGGCAGGCGGTGGCCGCCGGGCTGCGCCGCGCGCTGGTCGCGCAACTGGACCGCCTGGCGAGCGTGCCGCTGTCGGATCTGCTCGCCGCGCGCTACGACCGCTATCGCGAGATCGGGTCGTTCGCGGATCCATCGGCGGCCGCTGCGGAGAAGGCGAAGCCCTGGTGGCGGCGCGCGCTCGGAAAGGCTGGGCTCTAGACGATGCAGGGACAGCACGGAATGGGAGGCACCGGCGCATGAGCGAGCGGGATCCCGACCCCGTCCTCACGCTGCTCGACGACATGGTCAAGGCGCTCCATGCGTCCGTCGCCGCGACGATCGAGGTCTCGGCGGACTCCTTCTCGCTCACCGTGACCCGCGACGGGGCGGCGCCGGCCGCTTCGCCGGTCGTCGCGATGACCCAGGACAGTGCGGCGGAGACGACGCGCACGCAGCACGTGCATGCGACGACGGTCGGCATCTTCAGCGCGGCTCGCGATTGGCGGGCGGGGGAGACCGTGAAGCGCGGCGACGTGCTCGGCGGCATCCAGTCGCTCGGCCACATCACCGAGGTGCCGTGCCCGGCCGACGGCGTGATCGAGGAGGTGCTCGTCACCGCCGGCGCGCCCGTGGAGTACGGCCAGCCCCTCTTCGCGATCACGCTCGCGTGAGCGTGCGCGGCCGTCGACGTGCTCCGGCCGCAGGGTAGGCATGTCGGTCGCGTGGGTGTTCCCCGGGCAGGGCTCGCAGGTGGTCGGCATGGGGCGCGCGCTCGCCGAGCGCTACCCCGCCGCGTTGGCCGTGTTCGACGAAGCGCGGCGTGCGCTCGGGTTCGACCTGACCCGCCTGTGCTGGGACGGCCCGCAGGAGGAACTGGACCGCACGGCGAACGCGCAGCCGGCGCTGCTCGCGACGTCGATCGCGGCGCTCCGCGCCGCGCGCGCGGAAGGGCTCGACGACTCGGCGGTGTGTGTCGCCGGACACTCGCTCGGCGAGTTCAGCGCGCTCGTCGCGGCGGACGCGCTCGACCTCGGCGATGCGCTCCGCCTCGTGCGCAGGCGCGGCGAGCTGATGCAGGCCGCGGATCCGTCGGGAACGATGTGCGCGGTACTCGGTCTCGATGCCGACGCGACGGGGCGCGCGATCGCCGGCACGGGCGTGGTGGTCGCGAACGACAACGCCCCGGGGCAGGTGGTGGTGAGCGGGCCGCGCGAGGGGATGGAGCGCGCGAGCGCGGCGCTGAAGGCCGCGGGCGCGAAGCGCGTGCTCCCGCTGCGGGTCTCCGCGGCGTTCCACTCGCCCGCGATGCGCGCGGTCGCG
>VGPA01000132.1 GCA_016875665.1 Chloroflexota bacterium
GCCTCCGTCGAGCAGCCCGGCGCGTTCGCGGCGGGCGCACGCATCGCGGGGGTCGCCGTCGCGGGCAAGACCGGGACCGCGGAGGTCGCGCCGGGGTTCGCGCCGCACGGCTGGTTCATCGGGTTCGCCCCCGCGTCCGAGCCCCAGGTCGCGATCGCGGTCATCTTGGAGAACGTGCCGCGCGGGGGCGAGGATGCGGCGCCGGTCGCGGCGACGGTCCTGCGCGCGCTCCTGCGGCGGTGAGCCCGACCTGACGCGGGTTTTCCCGTTCCCGCCTGTACCATCGACTGCCAGCGCGTTTGACATAGGGAGAGGTTGGGGAGCGTGGATGCACGAGGTCTGAGCCATCGAGTCGCCGCTGTGGTGGCGAACGTGGAAAAGGCGATCTTCGACAAGCACTCCGAGGTGGAGTTTGCGGTCGTCGCGATCCTCTGCCGCGGCCACATCCTCATCGAAGACGTGCCCGGCACGGGCAAGACCGTACTTGCCAAGTCGCTCGCGCGGTCGTTTGGCTGCTCGTTCCGGCGCATCCAGTTCACGCCCGACCTGCTGCCGTCGGACGTCACCGGCGTCGCCATCTACAACCAGCGAACGGAGTCGTTCGAGTTCCGCGCCGGGCCGGTGATGGCCCAGATCGTGCTCGCCGACGAGATCAATCGCGCCACCCCGAAGACCCAGTCGGCGCTGCTCGAGGCGATGGATGAGCGTCAGGTCACCGTCGACGGCGTGACCCACCCGCTGCCCGAGCCGTTCCTCGTCCTCGCCACCCAGAACCCGATCGAGTACGAAGGCACCTTTCCGCTGCCCGAGGCGCAGCTCGACCGGTTCTTCATGCGCCTCCAGCTCGGCTACCCGCGCGTCAAGGAAGAGATCCGCATCCTCGACGCGCAGCGCCTCGCGCACCCGGTGGACCACCTCGCGCAGGTGATGTCGCAGGAGGAGCTCCTCGCGGCGCAGAACGTCGTCCGCGACATCCACCTGTCCGACGGCGTGAAGGCGTACCTGGTGAACGTCGTGAGCGCGACGCGCTCGCACCCCGACGTGTACCTCGGCGCCTCGCCCCGCGGCTCCCTCTCGCTGGCGCGCGCCGCGCAGGCGTACGCCGCGATCCAGGGCCGCGACTACGTGATCCCGGACGACGTGAAGGCGCTCGCGGCTCCCGCGCTCGCGCACCGCCTGATCCTCCAGCCGCAGGCGCGCCTCAAGGACCTCGCCGCGAGCACCGTGGTTTCGGAGGTGCTGGCAAGCGTTCCGGTCGAGGCGTCGGCGACACCCGTGCGCGCCTGACGAGCGGCCGTGACGCCGTTCCGCTTCGCGCTCCTGTGGATCGCCCTGTTCGTCGGGGCCATCGCGAGCGGCGTCGACCTGCTTGCGTACCTCTCGTACCTGATCCTGTTCGTGGCGGTCGCGATGTGGCTCTACGCGCGTCTGACCATGGAGGGGCTTTCGGTCAGGCGCACGGTGGGCCAGACCTACACGCACCTCGGGGACGCGATCGAGGTCGAGTACGAGCTCCGCAACGACCACGGGATCGCGAAGCTCTGGCTCGAGGTCGTCGACCGCTCGAACTGGCCCGAGCCGGTCCCGGGCCGCGTGCTGCAGATCGGCAGCCGTACGACACGGAAGTGGAAAGTGCTGGTCAAGGCGATGCGCCGCGGGCGGTTCCACCTCGGGCCGATCCTGATGCGCAGCGGCGATCCGTTCGGCCTCTTCGCGACGCGGAGCGAGACGCGCTCCCACGCCCTCGTGCTCGTGTACCCGCGCGTCGTCCCGCTCCCGCACTGGAGCCTGCCAGGGTCGTTCCTCGAGGGAAACGTGCTCACCGGAAAGCGCTCGCTCCAGGCGACGTCGATGGTGATGGGCATCCGCGAGTACCGGCCGGGCGACGCGATGAACCGCATCCACTGGCCGTCCTCCGCCCGGCAGCGCACGCTCCAGGTGAAGGAGTTCGAGCTCGACAAGACGGCGGACCTGTGGATCTTCCTCGACCTCGACGATCGCTGGCACCGCGGGCAGGGTGAGGACTCCACCGAGGAGCGCGCCGTCACGGTCGCCGCGTCCGTCGTGGCGAAGGCGCTCCGCCAGCACCGGAACGTCGGCATGGTGACGACCGCTCGGCGCCCGGAGATGTTCCAGCCGGACCGCGGCGCCAAGCAGCTGGGCAAGCTCATGCAGTACCTCGCCGAGATCGAAGCCCGCCCGTCGCAGAGCCTCGCCGACACGCTCGTCGAGACGTTGCCCAAGCTGCGCCGCGGCTCCTCGTGCGTGATCATCACGCCCTCGCTCGATCCGGCCTGGGTCCGTCCGGCGAGCACGCTGCGGGAGGCGGCGATCGCGACGCAGGCGGTGGTGGTGAGCCCGACGGCGGACGCCGACCCGCACGACCGCGCGCGGCGCAACGAGGTGCTCGGCGAGCTGGCGGTAGCCGGCATCGGCGCGGCGAACCTGGCGAGCGGCGGGCGGGTCGAGGAGCTCTTCTCCGGCGGCGGCGAGCGGCGGCCGAACGTTGCCTAGCGCCGGCGTACCGGGGCTGGACCTCGGGCGGCTCCGCTTCCGCGGCGGACCGCTCGCGCTGTTCGTCTACCTCGTCCTCGTGTCGCTCTACCCGATCTCGTTGCAGCAGGCGGAGTGGGTCGACACCACCGGCCATCTGCTCTGGCTCGGCGTCTTCGGGATCTTCTTCGGCAACCTCGTGGGCAACGGCCCGATGCCGCGGCGCAGCGCGGTCGTATTCGGCGGCGCGCTGGGGTCGGTCGCCACGGTCGTGCTCACGCTCATGGCAGCCCCGCCCGCCGACACGCTGATCCGCGAGCGCGCGGTCCGCCTCGCTCTGCGCGTCAACGACTGGATCACCCAGGTCTCCCGGGGCGAGGCCGCCTACGACCAGACCGTGTTCATCCTCGTGATCGGGGCGACCGTGTGGGCGTCGGCGTTCGCCGGCTCGTTCCTCCTCGCCCGCGAGCGCCGCCCGCACGACGCGATCCTGTTCAGCGGGATCTGCCTCGTCATCAACGTGTCGCTCGCCCTCACGCCGCTGTTCGGCGACCTCGTCCTGTTCACGCTGTGCGCGCTCGTGCTCCTCGTGCGCCTCCACATCGTCACGCTCGAGGAGCGCTGGCGCCGCGAGCGGATTCAGCCCTTGGGCGACATGTCGATGCGCGTGCTCGGCGGCGGCGTCACGTGGACCGTGGTGCTCGTGCTGCTTTCGCTGCTCACCCCGCGCGTCGGCGCCGCCGACACGTTCTCGTCCGCCTTGAGCACGTTCGAGGCTCCCTACCACCGGGTGGAGGCGGAGTGGCAGCGCTTCTTCGCGGGCGTCACGGGTCCGAGCCGCCTGCGCGGCGTGTCGTTCTCGGAGTCCATGCGCCTCGGGCAGGTGCCGAATCTCTCCAACGAGCTCGTGTTCACGGTGCAGGCGGACGGCTCGCACTTCTGGCGCGTGATCACCTACGACTTCTACACCGGCGCCGGCTGGCGCGCGACCGAGCAGGACCGGCTCGACCGGGTCGTGCCGCCGACCGCCGGACGGACGCGCCTCGACGCCACCTTCGAGGTGATCGTGGCCCACGGCAACCTGCTCTTCGGCGCGAACGAGCCGGTGCGGGCCGACGTGCCGTTCCAGTTCACCGGCGGGACCGCGAACCAGACCTACTCCTCGTCGCTCCGAGCGGTGAACCGGTTCCAGGCGTCCGGCGTCTACACCGTGTCCAGCCTGGTCTCCAACGCGACGAAGGTGCAGCTCCGCCGGAGCACGAGGGTGTACCCCGACGACATCAAGGCACGCTACCTGCAGCTGCCCACGAGCCTGCCGCAGCGGGTGCGCGAGCTCGCGCAGCGCATCGCGGGCTCGCAGGCGAACGCCTACGACCGGGCGGAGGCGATCGAGGCGTATCTCCGGGACCGCTACCGCTACAGCACGAACGTGCGCTCCGCGCCGCCCGGCCGGGACCCGGTCGACTACTTCCTGTTCGACCTCAAGGATGACTTCTGCGAGTACTTCGCCTCCGCGATGGTGATCATGCTCCGCGAGGTCGGCATTCCCGCCCGCCTCGTCGAGGGCTACACCTCGGGGCAGTACGACTCCACCCTCGGGCGCTACGTCGTGCGCGCGCAGAACGCGCACGCGTGGGTCGAGGCGTACTTCCCGCAGTACGGCTGGATCGAGTTCGAGCCGACGCCATCGGAGCAGCCGTTCCCGCGGCTCGACGACGTCCTGCCGCAGGGCACCGGATCGGAAGCGGCGGCGTCGACCGAGACGACCGAGACCGACCCGGGCATGCTCGACGAGCTGCGCGACCTGTTCGAGGGCGGGGACCTCGCCGCGGTGGCGCTCGAGGACGGCGGGATCGATTTCCGGCCGCTGCTGGCCCTCCTCCTGGCGCTGCTCGTGGGGATCGCGGCCTTCTGGGCCCGGCTCGAGTGGCGCTTCCGCGGCCGGACGCCGGTGGACGCCGCCTGGGGCCGCACCCGGCTCCTCGCCGCGTACGCGGGCGTACCCGACGACCCGACACACACGCCGTACGAGTACGCGGACGTCCTGGGCCGGCACCAGCCGGCCATCGCCCAGGACGTGCGAGCCCTGGCGCACGCGCGCGTGCTGGACCGGTACGCCCCGGCCGGCGTCACCGGCGACGCGCACGTCGCGGCGCTCGAGGGGGCCGCACGGGTGACGCGCAC
>VGPA01000133.1 GCA_016875665.1 Chloroflexota bacterium
CGCCCCCGCCAGTGCGCCGCGACCCTCGTCGACCGCGACCCCGAGCTCCTTCTCGACCATCGTGCGCAGCAGGGCGTTCGGGTGCCGCGCGAGCTCCGCGGCGACGCGTGCGGCCGCCTCACGCGGAAGCCCTTCCTCTTCGAGCAGATACGCGACCTCCGCCTGCGCCTCCTCGGGCCGGTCTTCCACCTCTGCGCGCTCGACCTCGATCTGGGCGAGCGCAATCTCGCGCTGGCTCTTGGACGAGAGGTACTCGCCCGCCGACATCGAGAACAGCCCCGCCAGAGCGGAGGCGAGGCCCGCGATGAGGATCGCGGAGCGGTCGTTGGTCGCCGCGGCCACCGCGCTGACCACGGCGAGGGTGCTGACCAATCCGTCCTGCACGCCGAACATCGCTTCGCGGATCTCGCCGAGGCGGTCCGCTTCCGCGCGCTCGTCGGCGAGATGGCGCTTCAGCCAGTCGCGGTTCTCGTGATCGCGCGTCATCGCGTCGCCGCCGCGAGCCCGGCCTGCTCCTCGGGCGGGCGGATCGCGCGGAAGGAGCGGTACAGCAGCAGGTCGTACACGATCTTCGCCCCGCCGCCGGCCACGAAGATGAGGCCCGGAGCGACCGTGAACACGACCCCGGCGGCGGCCGTGCCCACCGCCGTCGCGACGGTGCGCGCGATCATCGTCACCCCCGCGGCGATCGTCCGCTCGGACGGCTCGACCACCGCCATGAGGTAGGACTGCCGTGTCGGCACGTCCATCTGCGAGATGGCGTTGCGGACGAGGAAGCACGCGACGGCCAGCTCGGCGCTGGGCATGAACGGCACCAGGATGAGGAAGACGTTCGACGGGAGATGCGTCCAGACCATCGTGTTGACGAGCCCGATCCGCTCCGCGAGCCGGCCAGCCGCCAGCTGCGAGGCCGCCGCGAAGAGGATCGCCGCGAAGAACACGCCCGCAAGCTCACGCAGCTCGAAGCCCCAGCGGACGTGAAACCAGTACGCGGCGAGCGACTGGACCACGAAGCCGCCGCCGAACGAGTCGAGCGCGAAGAAGCCGGAGATTCGCAGCACGATCGCGCGCGAGCGCTTCAGGTTGAGCCACTCGGGACGCGCGTCGCTCCGCGCGAGCTCCACGGCCGGCGAGAGGGTCAGCAGGACCGCGGCGCCCGCGAATCCGACCAGCGCGTACAGGACGAACAGCGGCCGGAACGCGTCCGCGCCCACCAGGCCGAGTCCGGCGAGCAGGCCGACCACCGCCGAAAACAGCGAGCCGAAGGCCTGCGCCAGGTTGCCCGCCATCGCGTAGAGGGAGAACAGCGCGGTACGCCGCTCCGGAGAGACGGTCTGCGGCAGGATCGCCTGCTCGACCGTCTGGAACGAGCCGACCTCCGCCGCGGTCGCGTTGATCGTGCCGGTGAACGCGCCGAGGAGCAGCCACGAGATATCGCCGGCGAAGGCGAAGAGCAGCCCGCCGACCCCCATGAGGATCGACATGACCGCGACGGAACGACGGCGTCCGAGGCGGTCCGCGAGCACCGACCACGCGATCGTCGTCACGGCGGCGCCGGCCATCGCGGCGGCGAACACGAGCCCGATTTGCGCGTCGTCGAGGCGGAGCGCCGCGAGGAACAGCCCGAGACTCACGCCGACGTAGCCGTACGCGAACCCACGCAGCACGCGCATCGCCAAGAGCTTGCGGCCGTCCGGCGTGAGCCAGTCCGGCAGGAGGCGGATCAGCGCACGCGTCCCGGCTTGCCGTCGGCGGTCACGAGCGGAAGCCCCGTCCGCATCCACGCCTCGACGCCGCCGTCCAGGTTCTCGGCGTTGAAGCCGAGGCCCGCGAGGCCCTGCGCGGCGCGATCGCTCCGGAATCCGGCCTTGCACACGCACACGATCGCCTTGTCGGTCGGGACCTCCGCGAGCCGGTCGCCGAGCTCGCCGAGCGGGATGTGCTGGGAGCCTTCGATGTGGCCTTCGTCCCACTCCTCCTGCTCCCGCACGTCGAGGAGGTGGAGGCGCGTCCGGCCGGCGGCGACCTCCTGCGCCTGCATCAGCCCGCGAGGACGGGGGCCGGCACCATGCGCCGCGCGCGAACCGCTCCGGCGAGATCGCGCAGCACGGGCACCGTCATCTCCCAGCCCATGCAGGCGTCGGTGATGCTCTGCCCGTACACGAGGCGCCTCGGATCGCCGAGGTCCTGGCGACCGTCCACCAAGAAGCTTTCCAGCATGATCCCGAAGATCCCCCGCTCCCCCGCCGCGACCTGCTCGGCGACGGTGCCCGCCGCGACGGCCTGGCGCTTGTAGTCCTTCTCGCTGTTGCCGTGGCTCGCGTCGACCATCACGCGTGGCGCGAACCCGGCGGCGCTCACCGCGCCGATGGCCGCGCGCACGCTCGCCGGATCGTAGTTGGGACCCCGCGAGCTGCCACGCAGGATGACGTGGCAGTCGGTGTTGCCGCGCGTCGACACGATCGCCGCCTGGCCGCGATCGGTGATGCCGAGGAAGTGGTGCGGGACGGCCGCCGCGCGGAGCGCGTCGATGGCGATCTGGAGGTTGCCGTCGGTGCCGTTTTTGAAGCCGACCGGCATCGAGAGGCCCGAGGTCAGCTCGCGGTGGACCTGGCTCTCGGTGGTGCGAGCGCCGATCGCGCCCCACGCGACGAGGTCCGAGGTGAACTGCGGCGAGATCGGGTCGAGGAACTCGCAGCCGGCCGGCAGCCCGGTCGAAGCGACGTCGATCAGGATTCGGCGTGCCGCGCGCAGCCCCTCGTCGATGGCGAACGACCCGTCGAGCCGCGGGTCGTTGATCAGGCCCTTCCAGCCGACGGTGGTACGCGGCTTCTCGAAGTACACGCGCATGACGATGCACAGGTCGGCTGCGAGCTCCGCTGCGATGGGCGCCAGGCGACGGGCGTACTCGGCCGCCGCCTTGGGGTCGTGGATCGAGCATGGGCCGACGACCGCGATCAGGCGGTCGTCCTCGCCGTGCAGGATGCGGGCGACCGCGTCGCGTCCCGCCGCGACCGTGTTCGCCTCGTCATCGCTGAGCGGAAGCTCGGCGATGAGCTCGGCGGGCGCGACCACGGGGCGCAGGCTCTCGACGCGGAGGTCTCGAAGCTGCCTGGGCATCCGGCATATCGTACGAAACGAGGGGGTGAACGAGTGCCGTGCTATGAGCTGAATGGCAAACGACCGCGCGTCGCGGCCGACGCGTGGATCGCGCCGACGGCGGTGCTGATCGGCGACGTCATCGTGCACGCGAAGGCGTCAGTCTGGTTCGGCGCGGTGCTGCGCGCGGACGGCGCACGCATCGAGATCGGTGAGCGGTCCAATGTCCAGGACAACTGCGTGATCCACGTCGAGGAGGGGGTGCCGACAGTCCTCGGCTCGGATGTCACCGTGGGCCACGGGGCGCTCGTCCACTCGTCGATCGTGGGCTCGAACGTCCTGATCGGCTCCTGCTCGACACTGGTGGGCGGCAATCGCGTCGGTGACGGGACCCTCATCGCGGCCGGCGCCGTGATGGGCGAGGGCGCCGAGGCCCCGGCGGGGGTGTTGATGCGCGGCGCTCCGGCCAAGGCCGTCCGCCCGGTGGGGCCGGAGGACGAGCGCTGGACGCACCACGCGTCGGCGACCTACCTGGTGCTCTCGGATCAGGCGCGCGCGACGCTCCGCGAAGTCGAGCCCGAGAGGCTCTGAGTCAGCCCGCGCGTCCCTCCTGATAGCGGCCGCGGTAGCCTTCATCCGCCGCCGACTCGAGGCGGAAGAACACGAGCTGCATGATCCGCGCGCCCCGCTGCACGCGGTAGCCCGCGGGGTTCAGCACCGACAGCAGCCCCTCGCCGCGGCCCGAATAGCCCGCGTCCCACACGCCGCCGTGCAGCGCGACGCCCGAACGGACCAGGCTCGATCGCGCGCGGCCGAGCGCCGCGAGATCCCGCGGCAGATTGACCCGCTCGCGGAACGTGATCACGTAGGCACCCGGACCGAGCGCCCACCAGCCGTCGCGGTCGGGCGCGACGTCCTCGCGTGCGGCGGGCTCGCGGCTCTGCTCCGCGATCCCGAGCGCTCCGGCGGAGATCAGGCGCTGCACGCGCTCGAGGCGCAGGTCGATCCCGTTGGGCTGGATCTGCGTCGCCTCGTCGAGACCCTCGACCAGCGGCGGGTCGGCGCGGAGCGCCTCGGTGAGCCCCTCGCGCGACAGGACCGACACCAGCGGGAAAGTAGCATTCGCTGCCGTGAAGGGCCGTCTCGTCGTCGCGCTCGCGATCCTCCTCGTCGTCGCCGCGACGCGCCTGCCGTTCCTGACGAGCTCGCTGTGGGCGTGGGACTCGGTGCTCTACGCGCGCGCGCTCGAGCGCGGCTTCCACGTCGACTTCGCGCTCTCCGAGCAGCGCCCGCAGCCTCCGGGCTACCTCTTCTATGTCGCGAGCGCTGCGCTCGTTCGCCTCGTCACCGGCGACAGCAACACGGCGCTCGTCCTCGTGTCGGTCGCCGGGAGCGCGCTCTGCGCCGCGCTGATCTTCCTCGTTGCGCGGCGGTTCAGCCGCACGGGCCTCGCCCTGCTCGCCGCCGCCGGCTTCGCGGCGAATCCGGTCGCCTGGACCTACGCGGAGGTGGCCTACCCCTACGCCCTGCTCGGCGCGCTCTCGGTGGGG
>VGPA01000134.1 GCA_016875665.1 Chloroflexota bacterium
GCCGGACCCGCCGAGGTGCGCGCGGCCATCGACGCCGCGGCCGCTGCCTGGCCCGCATGGTCCGAGGCAACGCTGGCGCAGCGAGCGGCCGTGTTCCGGAAGGCCGCCGACTTGCTCGCGGGCCCGTGGCGCGCGCGGCTCAACGCGGCCACGATGCTCAACCAGTCGAAGACCGCGCATCAGGCGGAGATCGACTCGGCCGCCGAGCTGTGCGACTTCTGGCGGTTCAACGCCGACTACGCGGAGCGGATCTCGGACGAGCAGCCGATCTCGGTGCCGGGTGTGCGCAACGAGCTCGACTACCGGCCGCTCGAGGGCTTCGTGCTCGCGGTCAGCCCGTTCAACTTCACGTCCATCGCCGGCAACCTGCCCACGGCCCCCGCGCTCATGGGCAACACCGTGGTGTGGAAGCCGGCCTCGAGCGCCTCGCTCTCCGCGCACGTGATCATGGCGATCCTTCGCGATGCCGGGCTGCCCGACGGCGTGGTGAACCTCGTGTTCGGGTCGGGCGGCGAGGTCGGTACGGTCGCGCTCGCCGACGAGCGGCTCGCCGGCCTCCACTTCACCGGATCGACCGCCGTGTTCGACGGCCTCTGGCGCGACGTCGGCGCGCGCCTGGATTCGTATCGCACCTATCCGCGCCTGGTGGGTGAGACCGGCGGCAAGAACTTCGTGATCGCGCACCCGAGCGCCGACCCCGCCGCGCTCGCTACCGCGGTGATCCGCGGCGCGTTCGAGTACCAAGGGCAGAAGTGCTCGGCCGCGTCGCGCGTCTACGTGCCCGAGAGCCTGTGGCCCGGGCTGCGCGAGCGGCTCGCCGCCGACATCGCGACCATCCGTGTGGGCGATGTGGCGGACTTCTCGAACTTCATGGGCGCCGTGATCGACGAGGCCGCCTACGCCCGCCTCACCGGCGCGATCGCCGAGGCGCGCGCCTATCCGGGCAGCGAGATCGTGATCGGCGGCGGCGCCGACAAGAGCGAGGGGTGGTTCGTGCAGCCCACGGTCGTGCTCGCGCACGAGCCGTCGTTCCGCCTGCTGCGCGACGAGTTGTTCGGCCCGATCGTGACGGTCTACGTCTATCCCGACCGCGCGTACGCGGAGACGCTCGCGCTGATCGACCGGGGAACGCGCTACGGGCTCACCGGCGCGGTGTTCGCGCGCGACGAGCGCGTGATCGCGGAGACCAGCCGCCGGCTTCGCGGCGCCGCGGGCAACTTCTACGTGAACGACAAGCCCACCGGCGCCGTCGTCGCGCAGCAGCCGTTCGGCGGCGCGCGGCGCTCCGGTACGAACGACAAGGCCGGCTCGATCTGGAACCTGATCCGCTGGACGAGCCCGCGCGCGATCAAGACCACCGCCGAGCCGCCGACCGACTACCGCTACCCCTTCATGGCTCCGGACGCGCGCTGAGGCGGCGGCCGTAGGCGCACAAGGGTGCCCGGAACTTCGCGGATGAATCGTTTGTCGTCGTGCGGCAGCGACCGGTACACTCGTCCGACGGGCGGTGCGATTCGCCGATGATCTCGCTCCTGCCTGAAACATTCGGGGCTGTAGCTCAGCTGGCAGAGCGCTTGAATCGCACTCAAGAGGTCAGGAGTTCGAATCTCCTCAGCTCCACCGATATGCATCGTCGCGTGAGCCTGCTCCTCGCGTCGCTCACCTTGGTCGCGTGTGGCGCGGCCGGCACCGCCCCGGCCGCCGTGGCCGGCCCGACGGAAGAGCCGCCCGCGCTCCGCTACGGCGTGCGGCCCGGCGAGGTCGTCGGCCGGAAGACCGACCAGTACGAAGCGCGGCACGTCGCCGACGGCGTCCGCGTGCCGTACCCGTCGCTGCCGCCGACGTCGGGTCCGCACTGGGCCGTGCCGGTGCAGTGGAGCACGTACGACACGTTCCAGCCGTGGGAGCGCACGGTGCACAACCTCGAGCACGGCGGAATCGTGATCGTGCACAACGGGCTCACGCCAACGGAGACGCTCAGGCTGCGCGACCTGGTGTTCTCGCTGCCCAGCTCGAACCTCCGCAAGATCGTGCTCATGCCCTTCCCCGGCCTCCAGGGCGCGCGGGTCGTCCTGACGGCGTGGGCGTGGGAGAGCCGCCTCCAGGGCCCGGACGAAGAGGCGATCGTGAAGTTCGTGAAGGCCCACTACGACGGGCCGGACGCGCCGGAGCCGGGCGTCCCGTGATCCCGGCTATTCTTCGTCGCCGATGAGATTCGGAACCGACGATCCCGAGCAGCAGGCGAACCTCGCGTTCATCGTGATCCTCCTGAGCATCGCGTTCGTGGGCGGGATCACGATCTGGCTCTTCTACGGGGGGGCCTTCTAGCCGACCGGCGTCTCCTCCAGCGGGAGCAGCACCTCGATCCGCGTCCCCCGGCCGACCCCGCTGTCCGCCGTGATGCGGCCGCCGTGCGCCTCGACCAGGCTCTTCGCGATCGCGAGGCCGAGCCCCGATCCGGGCGAGTCCGGCGAACGGTAGAAGCGGTCGAAGATCCGCGGCAGGTCCTCCTCGGCGATCCCGCGCCCGTCGTCGGTCACCGAGAGCACGGCGCCCGCCGGCTCGAGCCCCACACCGATCGCGACGTGTCCGCCCTCGCGGACGTGACGGAGCGAATTGGCGACGAGGTTCGAAAGCACCTGGCGGATGCGCACGGGATCGATCCGCAGCAGCAGCCGGTCCGCGTCCGCCGGCGCCTCGAGCGCCACCCGTGCCTGCGCGGCCTGCGCGGCGAACGACGCGGCGACCTCGCGCGCGAGCTCGGCGAGGTCGGCCGCCTCCTTCTGGAGCGGGAGCGTTCCCGCCTCGGCCTGCGCGATCACGCGCAGGTCCTCGATCAGGCGCGCGAGCACGGCGGTCTCGTCGAGGATCGAGCGCACGTGCGCGGCGTCCATCGGGTGGACCCCATCGAGCATCGCCTCGAGATTGCCCTGGATCACCGTGAGCGGCGTGCGCAGCTCGTGGCTCGTCTCCGCGAGGAACGTGCGGCGCTGGCGCTCGCTCGCCTCCAAGCGCGCCGCCATCTCGTTGAACGAGCGGGCGAGGGCGCGCACCTCACCCGGCCCGCGGACCGGCACCCGCGCCGCGAGGTCCCCGGACTCGATCCGCCCCGTCGCCTCGATCACCGCGCCGAGGTTCGTCGCAAGCCGCCGCATGGTTCCCGCGGCGCGCGCGCTTGCGGCGAGCACCACGACCGCGGCGAGGAACCACCACAGGTTGAACTGGAAGTCGCCGATCCCGATCAGGCTCGCCGCGACGCCCACGAGCGTGCCGAGGCCCAGTACCGCGAGGAGCACGACCGCCGCGAACAGGAAGGCGAGCCGCCGGAACATGCGGTGCCGCATCGTGCCCCAGCCCCGCTCGCCGCGGGGCGGCCACGCTTCGTTCTCGGGCCACCACGGCGGCCGTTGGGGCGGGCCGCCGAAGCGCGTTGACGCGCTCCAGCGGCGCACCTCGCGCTCGGCGTCTTCGTCCTTCACGACGGATCATCCGCGAGGCGGTAGCCCACTCCGTACACCGTGAGCAGATGCCGCGGCTCGCGCGGATCGGGCTCGATCTTCTTGCGGATGTTCTTCACGTGCGCGTCGATCGCGCGTTCGTACGACTCGAACGCCACGCCGCGGATCGCGTCGAGCAGCCGCGCCCGCGTGAGCACGCGGCCCGGGTCTCGCGCCAGCGAAACGAGGATCTGGAACTCGGTCGTCGTCAGGTCGACCACCCGTCCCTCCACCGTCGCGCGCATGCGCGCGGTGTCGAGCTCGATCGCCCCGGCGCGGATCGTCACGGGGGGGTCCTCGCCGCGCTCGCCGCGCCGCAGCACGGCGCGGACACGCGCAACCAGCTCCTTCGGGCTGAACGGCTTGGTGATGTAGTCGTCGGCACCGAGCTCCAGGCCCACGAGCTTGTCCGACTCCTCGGCGCGGGCCGTGAGCATCACGATTGGGACGTTGGACGCCTTGCGCAGGGTGCGCGCGACGTCGAGCCCGTCGAGCGCGGGCAGACCCAAGTCGAGCACGATCAGGTCGGGATGCGACGAACGCGCGGCATCCAGTGCCGCGCGCCCGTCGCCCGCTCCGACCACGGCGAAGCCGGCCTGCTCGAGGTAGTCGCGGGCGAGACGAACGATCTTCGGCTCGTCGTCGACGACGAGGATCGTTTTCATGCGCCGAGTATCGCCCTACGCGGTCGGCGCGCCCGCGCCGCCGTCCCTGCGGCGGTGCAGGCGGTCGTGCAGCTCCTCGATCCGTGCCGGGACATCGCCGTCGCCGTGCCAGCCGTCCCGGCGCCGGCCGCCGGAGCCGCGGAACAGGGCCACGATCAGAAGGACGAACAGGAGCGGGAACAGGAACCCGAAGAAGTGGAATGGTCCGCCGTAGCCGACCCAGTGGGCGGTGTAGACCGTTCCCGGGACCGCGTTGGCCGCCGGAACCGCCACCTGGGTGAGGGCGGAGGAAGCGCCGGCGAGGTAGGCGGGGACCGCCACCACGGTGGCGAAAGCGAGCGCCGCGAAGACCGCGAAGAGTGCACGCATCGAACGACTCCTTCTCGTTGGTGACATCACGCTCGCGCCGGACCTGGGAGCGAGTGTGAACGCGGCGTGGAGAGAGTGTCGGAAAACGGCCGGGGGGGTCGTG
>VGPA01000135.1 GCA_016875665.1 Chloroflexota bacterium
GGTCGCCGCCGCCGCCGCGCCGAGCGCGACCGCCGCACCGGCGAGGAGGACCCAGGCGAGCCCGCCGCCGACGAGGACCGCGCCCACCAGGCCGCCGCTGATCCCGGCGGCGTAGCTGGGGACGAGCGAGAGGTTGAGCGTGACGGTGCGCCGGTCCTCGGGCACGCGCGTCGCGAGGAGCGCCATGACCATCGCGCGCGCGGTGGCGCCGCCCAGCCCCAGCCCCGTCGCCGCGAGGGTCAGAGAGACGAGGTCGTTCAGGCCGGTCATCGCGGCGAGGCTGACGCCGCTCAGCACGCACGCGCCCACCAGCGGCGGGCGATAGCCGAAGCGGTCCCCGAGCCAACCGCCGAACGGCGAAAGCAGCGCGCCCACGACCGCGGAGAGGCCGAACACGAGGCCGACGTCCGTGGCCACGGACGCGCCGGCCGAGCGGTCGAGCCGCTGCACCACGAGCGGCAGGAACGGCGTCGCGATCATCGTCCCGAGCTGGGCGAGCCCCATGACGAGGAAGAGCGTGAGCGTCACGCGCGCCGTGAACACCCGGCGCAGCGCGTCGCGCGCGAGGTCCGCGGCACGCCCGGGCGGCGCGGGCGGCCGCGGCCCTTCGCGCAGGAACAGGATCAGGAGCAGCGCGGCGCCGAGCGAGAGCACCCCGTCGAGGAGGTAGAGGCCGTGCAGGTCGGTGACGCCCGAGCCGACGAGCAGTCCGCCGACGAGCGGGCCGAGCGCCTGTCCGAGCGAGGCGCCGAGTCCGAAGAGCGCGATGGCCCGCGCGAGCATCCCGGGCGGCGCCGTGGCCCGGATCGCCGCGAGCATCACGCCGGTGTTCCCGAGCTGAAAGCCCACGAGCAGGAGCGCCGCGCCCGCGCCCAGCGGATCGCGGGCCCCGGCGAGTATGAAGAACATCGCCGCCTCGATCAGGGCGCTCCGCACGATGACCGGCTTGCGGCCGAAGCGATCGGCCCACACCCCCCAGAACGGGATGAGCGGCAGGCCGAACACCCAGCGCGCGCCGCCCAGGAGGCCCACCAGCGGCGGGATGTCCGCCGCGGGGAGGCCCATGCTCTCCAGGTAAAGCGGCAGGAACCGGCCGACGTGATTGAAGGTGAAGGCCTCGACGAACGAGGTGATCCCGAGCAGCACCAGCACCGGGACCCACACCACGCCGACTGTACCGGCGCCGCCGGGTACCGCGGCGGGGGTTCCGGTCAGACGGCGTGCGCTCCGTTCACGGGTCCACCACGCGGCCGTCCTCGACCGCCAGCCGCCCGCCCTGCCACACCGCGTCGCGGCGCCGCAGGTCCTCGATGCGCGCGAGCGGGTCGCCGCCGCACAGGACGAGATCCGCACGCTTCCCCGCCGCGATCGTGCCGATCGCGTCCGCGAGGCCGAGCGCCTCCGCGGCGCGGTCGGTCGCCGCTCGGATCGCCTCGAGCGGCGCGAGGCCCAGCGTGCGCACCATCAGCTCGACCTCGCGCACGAGCGCGTGCTCGGGGGCGAGCGCCTCCCAGGCATCGGGGCCCGCGGCGAAGCGCACGCCGCGCTCGTGCATCGCCCGCCAGACGGCGGTGCGCTCCTCGCGCACCGCCCGCATCAGCCGCTGGTCGGGGCTCAGGCTCGGAAGGTCGTCGTAGCCCGGGCGGTACCACACCGCCATGGTGGGGACGACGGTGATGCGCTGGACGGCCAGGCGGTCGATCAGGCCGTCGTCGACCTCGAGGCGGCCGTCGACGCCCATCCAGCCGCAGTGCTCGATCGTGTCGACGCCCGCGTCCACGCACGACCGGATCCCCTCCGTGGCGATCGCGTGCGCGGCCACGCGCTTGCCGAGCCGGTGCGCCTCGGCCACGACGATCTCCAGCTCCTGCGTCGAGTAGTGCGCGCGGCCGACGTTGGAGCCGCGCGAGCTGCCGCCCCCGCTCACGCTGATCTTGATCGAGTCCACTCCCTCCTCGACGAGCGTGCGCACGGCGACGCGCAGCTCCCGCGCGTCGTCGGCGGTGACCCGCTCGAGCGGACGGCCGTAGTTGGTGGGGGCGATCATGCGTCCGCTCGTCAGCAGGCGCGGCCCCGCGAGCATGCCGGCGGCGATCGCGTCGCGCACGGACTGCCCGACGCGCTCACGGTTGCCCACCTCGCGCATCGTGGTGACGCCGCCGCGCAGGGCCGCGCGTGCGTTGCGCGCGCAGCGGACGAGCCGCCAGTCGGCGGTCTCCCCGGGCGGAGCGCTGGAGCCCAGGTGGCCGTGCATGTCGATCAGGCCGGGAAGCAGCGTCCGCCCGCGCCCTTCGACGACGCGCGCGCCGGGCGGCTGGCCGAGCGCCGTACCCACACCGGTGATCAACCCGTCGACGATCGCCACGTCGGCGTGCGGGCGCGGCGCCGCCACACCGTCGAGCACGGTCACGTCGCGGATCAGCCACGACGTGCTCACGCGACCACCACCCGTTCACCCTCCACCACGACCGCACCGTCCTTCCAAACGCGCTCGACCCGGGCGAGCGAGGTCACGTCGCGTTCGGGATCGCCGTTCACGAGCACGAGGTCCGCAGCGTACCCCGGCCGGATCGCGCCGAGCCGGTCGCCCTGGCCGAGCCCGGCGGCGGCGGCGGAGGTGGCGGCGGCGATCGCTTGGAGCGGCGAGACGCCGATCCGCTCGACCATCAGCCCCAGCTCCCGCCACAGCGGGTCCCAGGTGTCCGTCCCCGCGCCGAAGCGGACGCCCGCCTGCCACATCGCGCGCCAGGCCAGCGCACGTTCATCCCGCACCGCGCGCATACGCCGCTGCGCCGGGGAGAGCCGCGCGAGGTCGTCGTAGGCGGGGCGGTACCACATCGCGAGCGTCGGCACCACCGTGGTGCCTTGGGCGAGCATCCGCGCGACCGTGCGGTCGTCCACCTCGAGCGTCCCGTCTGCGCCCATCCAGCCGCAGTGCTCGATCGTGTCGACGCCGGCGTCCACCGCGCCCCGGATGCTGTCGGTAGCGTCGGCGTGGGCCGCCACGCGCTTGCCGAGCCGGTGCGCGTCGTCGACCAGCGTCGCGAGCTCCGATGTCGTGTACTGCGCCGTGAACGCGTTGGAGGTTTCGGTCTCGCCGCCCGACGCGGCGACCTTGATCGCGTCCGCACCGGCGTCGACCAGCTCGCGGACGCGCTTGCGCAGCTCGCCGGCATCGTCCGCGCGCAGCCAACGCGACCAGCCGTGGCCGGCGGTCGTGGTGATCCCTTGGCCCGAGCTGATCACCCGCGGCCCGGGCGCGAGCCCGGCCGCGACCGCGTCGCGCGCGACCTGGCTGACCCGCTCGGTGCAGCCGACGTCCCGCACCGTCGTGATGCCGGCGCGCAGGCAGCCGATGAGATTGCGCAGCGCCTGGAGCACCTGGACGGGATGGGGCTCGTCGAAGCGGAGATCGTCGCGCCGGAGGTGCACGTGCAGGTTGATCAGTCCCGGAAGCAGGGCGCGGCCCCCCGCGTCGAACGTCGCCGCGCCGGGCGCGGCGAGCGTGCCGGTGGGACCGACGGCCGCGATCGTGCCGCCGGCCAGCAGGACGTCGTGCGCGAGGAGCGGTTCGCCCCCGAGGCCGTCGATGACCTTCGCGTCGCGGATCAGGACCGCCGGCGGCGCGCTCATCGCCGCCCACTTTACCGACGAGGCGACCGACGCCGTAGCATCGGCCGGGCCCGAGCGCGACCGAAAGGAGCACTGCCATGACCGCCTCCAGCCGCCCGCTCGCCGCGTGGCTCGAGCGGGTCAGACGCTCGCAGTCGTCGCCGCTCTTGTCGAAGGTGGAGGCGCTCGTCGCCGATGGGGTCGAGGTGCACGACCTCGGCGTCGGCGACGCGGACAACATCGTGCTCGCGCCGCACGTGCGGGACGAGGCGATCGCCGCGATCCGCGAGGAGTTCAACGGCTACACCAGCACGGCCGGGATGATGCCGCTGCGCCGCGCCATCGCGGAGCGCGTCCGCGAGTCGACCGGCCTCGTCTACGACCCGCGCCATGTGGTCGTCTCCGTGGGCGCGAAGCACGCGATCTTCAACGCGATCTGCACCCTCGCCGGACCCGGCGACGAGGTCCTCCTCCCCGTGCCGCACTGGGTGTCCTTCCCCGACCAGGTCCGCTTCGCGGGCGCGACGCCGGTCTTCGTGCCGACCGAGGGGGCACGCGGCTGGAAGGTGCGCCGCGAGGATCTCGAGCGAGCGGCCACCGGGCGCACGCGCCTGCTCATCCTGAACACCCCCAACAACCCGACGGGCGCGGTGTACGCACGGGCCGAGCTCGAGGAGATCGCGCGCTTCTGCGTCGAGCGCGACCTCTGGGTGCTCAGCGACGAGATCTACGCGCCGTTCGCGTTCACCGCCGAAGGCCACACCAGCATCGCCGCGCTGCCGGGCATGCGCGAGCGCACGGTCGTCGTGAGCGGCGCGTCGAAGGCCTACGGGATGACGGGCTGGCGCATCGGCTACGCCGCCGCGCCGCCCGAGGTCGCCTCGGCGATGGTGACGCTCCAGTCGCACACGACGAGTAACCCGACCGGCGTCGCGCAGCGCGCGGCGCTCGCCGCGTTCCGCGGCCCGCAGGACCAGGTGGCGGCGACCGCGCGCGAGTACGACCGCC
>VGPA01000136.1 GCA_016875665.1 Chloroflexota bacterium
ATGACCGCGATCCTCCGGTCCAAGCCGCTGCCTCGCGCCGACCCGTTCGCCCTCACGCGTGCGGTGCGCGGGCGGAGCGGCACGCCGGCCCGCGCGTTCGAGCCGGCGCGGACGGCGCCGCCGCAGGAGAGCGTGGGGACCGGGTTGGACTTCTGGGTCTACAACTTCGCCGACAAGCGCAACGTGCGTGTGCGCGCCACGCTCCGTCTCGTCACCGAGCACGCGAAGTGGTGGGTCGCCGACGGGGTCAACGTGGACGTTGCCGGCCTGCGCAGCACGGCGGATGTGTTCGAGACGCGGATCTACCCCACGAACCGGCGCTTCTACGGCTCCGAATGGTCGCCCGGCATCGATGCGGATCCCCGCGTCAGCGTGCTGTTCGCGGCCATCCCCGGCGCGGCGGCGGGGTACTACTCGATCACCGACCAGCAGCCGCGGTGGATCAACGAGTTTTCCGCGGAGCGGGAGATGATCTACATCAACGTGCTCTCGGCGCGCCTGGGGACGACCGCCCTCCACTCGGTCCTCGCGCACGAGATGTGCCACATGATCCAAGGTGGGCGTGCCGCGCCCTCCGTGGTGTGGATGCTGGAGGGGCACGCGCAGCTCTGCGAGCTCGCGAACGGCTTCGGCAGCGGCTTCGAGGCGGCTTACCTCCGGCGCCCGGACACGCAGCTGAACGACTGGCCGGACCTCGAGGGGTCGTCCGCCGCGTACGGAGGCGCCTACTTGTTCCTCGAATTCCTGCGCCAGCACGCGGGCGGGGAGGAGCTGATCAACGCGCTCCTCAACGCGGGCATCCAGACGCCCGACGACGTCAACCGAGTCCTCCGCGCCCGCGGCCAGCGTGCGATGAACGACCTGTTCGCCGACTACGTCGCGGCGAACGCGCTCGTCGGGCAGCCCAGCGAGCCGCGTTACTCCTACACGGGGGCGGGCGCGCCGCGCACGGCCGCGCTCATCGCCGATCAGGACCGCCTTCCGCCGGGCGGGTCGCGATCGGCGACCGTGCACAACTACGCGGCGCGGTACATGGAGTTGCCGCGCGCCTCGCTGCGGGTCCGGTTCACGGGCGCCGCGACGAGCAGGGTGATCCCGACTACGGCGGCATCCGGCCGCAGCTTCTGGTGGAGCGACCGCGCGGACACGTACGACGCGACGCTGACGCGCGCGGTGGACCTGCGGAGCGTGACCTCGGCGACGCTGTCGTTCCAGGCCTGGTACGAGATCGAGAAGGAGTACGACTACGCGTATGTCGCGGTGTCGACCGACGGCGGCGCGACCTGGCGCACACAGCCCGGGACGAGCACGACGACCGCGGACCCGTTGGGGCGCAACTTCGGCAATGGATACACCAATCGCTCGGGCGGTGCGGAGCGGCCCCCGGCCGTCTGGGTGCACGAGCGCGTCGATCTCACGCCATTCGCGGGTAAGGAGATCCTGCTCCGCTTCCAGTACGTCACCGACGAGGGGCGCGCCACGGACGGTTTCGCGATCGACGACATCCGGCTCTCGACCGGGTTCTTCGACGACGCGGAGGCCGACGCCGGCGGGTGGACCGCGAACGGGTTCGTGCGGTCGACCAACGTGGTGAGGCAGGAGTGGGTGGTGCAGGTGATCCGCTTCCCGGGCGACCGTGCGACCGTCGAGCGGCACACGACCTCGGGCTCGCCGCTCGACCTCGTCATCGACGCCGCGAACGACCGCCGCGCTCCGGTGCTCGCGGTGACCCCGTTCGCGGTGCGCACGGTTCAGCCGGTGCCGTTCACAGTGGAGGTGCGGCCGTGAAGCCGGTGCGCACCGCGGTGGTGCCCGCGGGCGGCCTCGGCACGCGGTTCCTACCGGTCACCCGCACCGTGCCCAAGGCGCTGCTGCCGCTCGTCGACCGTCCCGTGATCGACTTCGTCGCGAGCGAGTGCGCCGCGGCCGGGATCGAGCGCATGGTGCTGGTGATCGGGCCGGGGAAGGAGTCGCTGGGCGCGTACTTCCGGCCGAGCCCGCGCGCCGAGGCGCGGCTGGCGAGCGAGGGACGCGCGGAGGAGCTCGCCGCGCTGCGCCGTCCCGAAGGCCTGCTCCGCGTCGACGTCGTCGTGCAGGAGGAGGCGCGCGGAAACGGCCACGCCGTGCTCGTCGCGCGCGACGCGGTGGGGGACGAGCCGTTCGCAATGCTCTGGGGCGATGACGTCGTCGTCGGCGACGACGGCGGGGTGAAGGCGTTGATCGACGCGCGTGCGCGTCTGGGCGGAGGCTCCGTCGCGGGGGCGATGCGCGTGCCGGCGAACGAGGTGTCCCGGTACGGCATCCTCGCCGGCGAGGAGCGCTCCGACGGCTACTGGCGGCTGGACGGGATCGTCGAGAAGCCGGCGCCGGGCAGCGCGCCGAGCGATCTCGCGCAGATCCACGCCTACGTCTTCGAGCCCGACATCTTCGGGCTCCTCGACAAACAGGCGCCGGGCCGCGGCGGCGAGATCTGGCTCACCGATGCGGTGTCGCGCCTCGCACCTTCGGGGCACCGCCTGTGGGGCTGCATCCTCAGAGGGACGCGCTTCGACGCCGGCGAGCGGGCCGGCTACGCAGCGGCGTTCTTGGACGAGGCGCTCGGGCGCCCGGACACCGCGCCGGCGGTCGTGTCCTATCTGAAGGGAAAGGGCTGGACCCCGCCAAAGGCATAGCGCGGGTCCGCCCTCTTTCGAGTACCGGCTGGTAGCCTTGCCATACCCGCAGGTCTACGTGGGAGGTTCTTTATCCAGGCAGCCGCGGCTGTTTCCGGATTGCTGCGTATCGCGCGGCACGGCGTGATCACCTTCGGCATCGCCACGTTCGCCTTCGGGCAGATCGCCCCGTCATTCGGGGTGCCCTCGCGCGAGCCAGGCCGGGTCGCCGCCGCGGCAGCCGGGGCCCAGTCGAGCGGCACGGCGGGTAACGTCACCGTCGAAGTCGACGGCCTGCGCCTCGGGGTCGTTCCCGCAGCCGGCACGGTGCGCGACGCGCTCGCGGCGTTCGGGCTCGAGCCCGGCGCCGCCGACCGCATCCTGCCCGCGCCCGAAGCCCCGCTTGTCCACGGCCTGCGCGTCGTCCTCGACCGCGGGTTTCCGGTCACGCTGGTGGACGGCGGGCGTGCGACGCTCGCGCGCTCGAACGGCCAGACCGTGCGCGGGTTCCTCGCGGCGCTCGCGGTCGCTCTCGGCCCGGACGACACCGTGGCCGCGCCGCTCGACCGCGTCCTCGTTCGGGGCGACGTGGTCAAGGTGGTGCGGGTGGACGAGCGGCAGGTGACCGAGGTCGTTCCGTACCCCTTCCGCACCCGCCTGGTGGAGGATCCGGACCTGGACCCGGGCCGCCAGGTCGTCGAGACGCGCGGCGTCTCGGGCGAGGTGAGCGAGGCCTACCTCGTGCGCTTCGTTGACGGCGTCGAGACCGAGCGCACCCTCATCTCGACCATCCTCGTGCGGTCGCCCATCACCGAGGTGCGGCGCATCGGCGGCCGTGCGATCGTCCCGCCGCCCGCACCGGCGGAGATCGACCAGATCATCCGCGCCGCCGCCGCCCGCTGGGGCGCCAACCCCGAGCAGCTCTTGCGCGTCGCGTGGTGCGAATCGCGCTTCGACCCGCAGGCCTACAACCCCGGCGCGGGGGATTCAGGCCTGTTCCAGTTCATTCCCGCGACCTGGGCGGCGAACAGCGTCCGCGCCGGCTACGCCGGGGCGAGCGTCTTCGACCCGGTCGCGAACGCGAACGTGGCCGCCTACATGTTCGCCTGCGGTTCGTACACACTTTGGACTTGTCGCTGAGCAACTGAACCAGCCTGAGCGAGGAGCGGCTCCGCCGCGACGAGTGCACTCGACGCGGAGCGAAGCGCCGCTTGCCGCGCCCGTCGACTCAGCGCTCACGGACAGGGGGGCCCTCGCCGCGCTGCTCGCCCGTCACGGGGTGCGGGCGGCAAAGGGCAGGGGGCAGCACTTCCTCGTCGACCGTGGCGCGCTCGCCGCGATCGTCGATGCCGCCGAGCTGACCGCGGACGACCATGTGCTCGAGGTGGGGCCCGGTCCGGGCGTCCTCACGAGCGCGCTCGCCGACCGCGCCGGCTCCGTGACCGCGGTCGAGGTGGACGCGCGGATGCTGCCGGTCCTCCGCGAGACGCTCGCCGGGCGCGACAACGTGCGGATCGTCGAAGGCGACGCGCTCGCGATCGATCTCTTCGCGGCGGGCCCGCACCCGCCCACGCGGATCGTGGCCAACCTGCCGTACCAGATCACGTCGCCGCTCCTGATGCGCTTCCTCGGCGACGTGCGCCGCCCGCCGCTCGTCGTCGTGCTCGTGCAGCTCGAGGTCGCGCGGCGCATCGCCGCGGAACCCGGCGGCGGCGAGCGCGGGTTCCTGTCGGTGTTCGCGCAGTCCTTCGCCGAGGCGCGCGTAGTGCGCCGCGTGCCGGCGGCGTCGTTCCGGCCCGCGCCGCGTGTGGACTCCGCGGTCGTCGCGCTCCGCACGCGTCCCGCGCCCGCGTTCGCGCCGCTCGGTCAGGAGGCGTTCCTCCGCTTCGTGAGCGACGCCTTCCGCCACCGCCGCAAGAGCCTCGCGTCCGCGCTGGGCTACGAGGC
>VGPA01000137.1 GCA_016875665.1 Chloroflexota bacterium
GGACCTCGTGGACGAGGCGTTCCTCCGGCGCATCCGCTACAAGATCGCGATCAACTCCCCGAGCGAGCCACAGTTCGAGGAGATCTTCAAGCGCGTCTGTGCCGGGCGGAGGATCGAGTACACGCCGGAAGGCTTCCAGCGCTTCCTCGCGTACTACAAGGCGAACGGGCTCGAGCTTCGGGCATGCCATCCGCGCGACCTGCTCGACCAGCTCGGCGACGCCGCGCGATTCTTCAACCGCCCACCCGCGCTTGAGCCCCAGCTCATCGACATGGCCTGTGAGTCGTACTTCGTAAGGCTCTGACCGTCGGGGCGGACGACGCGACCCGGGCGATCGGGCAAGGATCGCCTTCGATTGGTCCCGAAACTGAAGTACGCTTTCGCTCCCTGACGAATCCCCTTCGCGCTGATATCGAGGTCGGATATCATCGAGTCCTCGGAGGCACGAATGAAGACTGACGCCACCATGCCGCCCACCGCGCCGCAGATGTCCGACTTCTCCTGCCCCGACTTCTACCGGGCGATGGTCGAGCGCGAGCACCTGCAGGTCGCCCAGGACGAGGTCGCGTGGACCGAGCGTCACGGCGAGCCCGGCAAGTCCGTGGACGTGCTCCTCAACTTCGGGTGCAACGCGCGGCAAACGCCGCATCTCATGCGCGAGGCGGTCGCCGTCTTCGAAGTGCTCGGCATCGACTTCGCGGCGGTCGCGGGCCAGCAGTTCTGCTGCGGCAAGCCGTACAGCAACAACGGGTTCAAGGACGCGGCGCGCCATGTCGTCGAGGCCTCGGCCAAACGGATGGCCTCGTACCACCCGAGCGTCGAGATCCAGTGGTGCTCCGCATGCGAGATGCAGTTCAAGGACATCGTGATCCCGGAGATCGGCGTGCCGTTCGAGAGCATGGGCCTCGCGGCATACCTCGTGGACAAGATCGACCAGCTGGGGTCGCGGATGCCGTGGAAGGAAGCGACCCCGGTGAAGGCGCTGGTGCACGGCCACCTCGGCGAGCATGCGGTGCGGGACGCGCACCCTTCGATCGCCATGGCGCTGCTCCAGCGCATCCCGGGTGTCGAGGTGGTGGATACGGCGAACATCGCCGACACGGCCGCGATCCGGTTGTGCGACAACGCGGGTCCCAAGATCGCGACGATCGGTACCGAGGAGTACAAGGCGGCCGTCGCCGACCTCGAGTCCTATCTCGCGCGGACCGGCGCGGACACGATCGCGATCCTCTATCACGGGTGCACGCGCGAGCTCGGCAAGTTCGCGAACGACAAGGTGCGCATCCGCCACTACCTCTCGATCCTCGCGGAGGCGCTTGGCGTGGGCATGCCGGACCGGTTTTCCGAGTACTGGCGCCTCGGTGACCCGGTGAAGGTGAAGGAGGCGTCGCGGCGCAACTCGGAGTCGTGGGGCACGACCGAGGATGAGGCGCTCGCGCTCGCGCACAAGTACTTCGTGCCCAGCTACGCGGTCGATCAGCCGGACTGCCCCTGCAACGGCGAGTGCACGCGCACGGGTGCGCAGTGGCTCAGCGCCAAGCGGATCGACCGTGACCGCCTCAACGAGCTGACCGTCCGGGGCTAGAAGCCTGGTGCTGTGGTCCGGCCGCGGTGACGCCACGCGCTCGGTGGTCTGGGCGCGCCACGGCATGGTGTCCAGCGCGCAGCCCCTGGCCTCGCTCGCAGGCGTCGCGGTCCTGCGGGCCGGAGGCTCCGCGGTGGACGCCGCGATCGCGGCGAACGCCTGTCTCGGGCTCATGGAGCCGATGGCGAACGGGCTCGGCGGCGACCTCTTCGCGATCCTGTGGGACCCGGCGCGCAGGCGCATCGTGGGGCTGAACGGCTCCGGGCGCGCCCCCGCGGCGCTCACGATCGATAAGGTGCGGCCGACCGCCGACGGCACCATTCCGCTCAACTCTCCTTACTCGTGGAGCGTGCCCGGGTGCGCAGACGGCTGGTTCACGCTCCACGAGCGCTACGGGAAGCTGCCGATGGCGCGGGTCGTCGAGCCGGCGGCAACCTATGCCGAGGAGGGCTTCCCGGTGTCGCCGGTCATCGCGGCGAACTGGGCGCTCGGCCGAGAGCGCCATGGCGCCACACCTGGATTCGCCGAGGTCTTCCTGTCCGGCGGGGACGCACCTCGCGAAGGCGAGCTCTTCCGCAATCCCGCGCTCGCCCGGACGCTGCGGCTCCTCGGCTCCGCAGGGCGCGGCGCCTACTACGCGGGGCCCGTCGCCGACGCGATCGTTCGCTTCTCGCGGGCGAACGGGGGATTCTTCTCGCACGAGGACTTCCGCGGGCACCGCTCGACCTGGGACGAGCCGATCTCGACGACCTACCGCGGCTACGAGGTCTGGGAGCTGCCGCCGAACAGCCAGGGCCTCGCCGCGCTGCAGCTGCTGAACATCGTCGAGCGCTTCGACCTCGCGTCGCTCGGACGCGCCAGCGCGGACTTCTGGCACATCTTCGTCGAGGCGAAGAAGCTCGTCTACGCGGACCGGGCCCGCTACTACGCCGACCCGGCGTTCGCGTCGGTGCCCGTGGCCGAGCTCGCGTCCAAGGAGTACGCCGCGCGGCGCGCCGCGCTGGTCGATCCACGGCGGGCCGCGCTGGTGGACGCGCCCGGCGAGGTCGCCGCGCTCAACCGCCGGGAGACCACCTACCTCTGCGCGGCTGATGCCGACGGCATGATGGTGTCGCTCATCCAGAGCAACTACGCCGGCTTCGGGTCGGGTCATGTGGTGCCCGAGGTGGGCTTCGGGCTGCAGAACCGCGGCGGCCTCTTCTCGCTCGACCCCGGCCACGCGAACGCGCTCGTCCCCGGCAAACGGCCGTTCCAGACGATCATCCCCGCGTTCATGTCGAAGAACGGTGAGCCGCTGTTCGCCTTCGGCCTTATGGGTGGCGACATGCAGCCCCAGGGACATGCCCAGGTCGTCGTGAACCTCGTGGACTTCGCGATGAACCCGCAGTCTGCGGGAGACGCCGAGCGCTTCCACCACAGCGGCTCGAGCGAGCCGACCGGCACGGTCATGCGCGACGGCGGCGTGCTGCAGCTGGAGTCCGGTCTGCTCGCCGCCGTCGGCCCCGAGCTCGCATCGCGCGGCCACCGTGTCGAGAGCGCCGGGGCGGGGGTGTTCGGCGGCTACCAGGGCATCTGGCGGGAGCCCGCGACCGGCGCGTACGCGGGAGCGACGGAGCGGCGGAAGGATGGCGCGGCGATCGGTTACTGACGCTCCCGCGCATGGCGTGTCGCGGTGACAAGTGCGGCCGGCCGCGGGCTCGCCGCGGCCGGCCGCACGAACGTCAGCGGGTCGGCACCTGGATGAAGGGCGTACCTCCGCTGCCCGTGACCGTGGGCATCTTCCCGTCCCACTTGTCCACCGCCAGGAACTCGATGTACATCTGCGACAGCGTCGAGCGTTGGAGCGTCTGCGCCTCGGCCGCCGCCTTCGCGCGGCGGAGGACGGCCTGCGCGTCGCCCTCGGCGGCGATGACGCGCGTGTCGGCGTCCACCTTCGCGCGCTCCTGCTCGCGCAGGGACTGCTGGACTCGCTGGGCGGCCACCTGCTTCGCTTCGATGGCGTCGTTGAACGCCTTCGAGAACTCGAAGGAGATGATGTTCAGCTCGCGCACGACGACGTGGAAGGTGCCCAGGCGCTCCCTGAGGAACTCGCGGGCGCGGTTCTTGACGTCTTCGCGCTGGGTGATCAGCTCCTCAGCCGTGTACTGAGCGGTCGTGAACTTGAACGCTTCCTGGATCGCGGGGTCGACGATGCGCGTCTTGTACTGCGGTCCGATCTCCTGGAACACCTTGGGCGCGTTGCGCGCGTCCAGGTGATAGTTCAACGCGAGCGTGGACCTGACTTCCTGAAGGTCCTTCGAGGCGGCGAACGCGTCGACCTGCTCCTTCTGTGTGCGCACGTCGGCGATCCATACGGACTCCGCGAACGGGAGCTTGTAGCTCAGGCCCTGCTCCAGGTTCCTGCCGGTCACCGCCCCGAAGCGGGTGACCACGCCCACGTGCCCGGCGTCCACGATCACGGCGGTGTGCGCGAGCGCGGTGAGCACGAACCCGGCGATGGGGACCCCGTAGAGCGCGGATGACAGAGCGGCTTTGCCGGCGCTCTTCAGGCTCACGTTCGTGATCCACAGGCCGACGAGCACGGCCAGCGGCAGCAGCGCGGAGATGGTCTCGAGCACTTGTCCCTCCCTCAAACGCCCCCGGGGGCTCCCCGGCATCAAGGAACCTAGCGCAGAGCGGGACTCTTAGCGGCAGGACCCCGTCGCGCGAGCGGTCGGGTCCCCATCCGGGCGGGTTTCCCGGATCGACACGATCTCCGCGCTCCAGCCGGAAGGCGAGCAGGGACTGGTGAGGCTGATCGTGAACGTATTGGTTGCGGGATTGAACGTGGTGGCGTTCAGCTGCACGCGCTGCTCGCCCACGGGCTGAGTGCCCGCGAAAGCGCGGACCAGGGCGGCATCGCCCGCCGCGACGCCCTCGAGCACCCAGGTGAACCACACGCGGTAGTTGCCCGCCACCAGCGGCTCGACGGTGGCGTTGCTCCGGGTCACACGCACCGCCTGCCCGGCGG
>VGPA01000138.1 GCA_016875665.1 Chloroflexota bacterium
CCGCTCGCCGCCGGAGACCCGGTTCACCGCGCGCTCCGCGAGGTGCGCGGTGTCGGTGCGCGCCATGGCGTCGCGCGCGAGCCCGTGGTCGCGCGCGCCCTCGGACTCGAAGCGTCCGAGATGCGGGTGGCGGCCCATGAGCACGACCTCGAGGCACGAGAACGCGAAGTCGATCTCGGTGGACTGCGGGACCTGCGCGACGACTCGGGCGAGGTCGCGGGGGGCGAGCCGCGCGGCGTCCGTGCCGCCGATCGTCACAGCGCCGGTGTGCGGGACCCCGCCCGCGATGGCCCGCAGCAGGGTGGTCTTCCCCGAGCCGTTCGGTCCGACGACGCCGACGACCTCGCCGGCCGCCACCGCGAGCGAGACCTCCCGGAGCACCGGGCGTCCGCCGAGCGCCACACCCATGCCGCGTACCTCGAGCACGCTCACCGGTGCGACACGCCCACCAGGTCGTTGGCGAGCCCCAGCAGCACTTGCACGTCCGTCGCGCTGGGCGTGAGGGAGCAGCGCACGGCTAGCGGAAGTCCGCCGGGTAGAAGATCCTCGCGAGGTCCTCCACGCCGCGGACGTTCCAGTGCGAGAGCGTCGTGTAGAAGCGCTGCGTCACGGAGGGGGTCCGCTTGTTCCTGATCGCGGGGACGTCCGCGAGCGCCGGGTTGCGCACCACGGCCGCGTCGACCACCGGCTTCGCCGGGTCGCTCTCGGCGACCACGATGATGTCGGGCCGCATCCCGGGGATCGCCTCGACCGAGACCGCCTTGTTCCCGGTGATGCCCGCCTCGGCCGCGACGTTGATCCCGCCCGCGCGGCGGACGATGCCGTCCTCGTTCGAGCCCGCTCCCGCGGCGAACACGTTCCCCGCCAGGAACAGCACGCGCGGGCGCTCGGCCGCCGTCTTCTTCGTCACGACCGCGTCCACCTTGGCGAGCGCGGCGCGCACCTCGGCGATGAGGGCGTCGCCCCTCTGCTCCTCGCCGTAGAGGTAGGCAAGGAGGCGGATGTTCGCCTCGTGCGCCTCGGTGCCCGAGAGGAGATCGGCGAGCACCACGGTCACTCTCGCCGACTCGAGCGCCTTGACCAGGTCGGCGTTCGCGGTCGGTGGCGCGACTACGAGGTCGGGGTTCGTCGCGATGACCTGCTCGGCATTGCGGCCGACCTTGTTCCTCACCGCCGATGCGAGATCGGCGACGTTGGAGAACTCCGGGTTCACCGTGACCGTGCCCACGGCCACGATGCGGCTCGGGTCGACGAGGCGGAAGGTGATCTCGTCGAACCCGACCGAGAGCGTGTGGATGCGCTGCGGCTTCGCGGCGATGGTGACCACGCCGCGCGACGTCTCGACCCGGCGGGGGAAGGCGGTCGTGCCCTGGTCGAGCATCTTCGTCGCGCCGACCGGGCCGCTGTACGGCGTCGCGGTGGGCGCGGGCGCGGGCCCGGATGCGGCGGGCGCCCCGCCGCACGCGGCGGCCGCGAGGGTGACCAGCGTCGCGAGCAGGAGCGAGAGCGAGCGCATGGGATACCTCCGCGGATTCATTGGGTGCGCGTCCGGTGATCGGTGAGAAGCACGAAGAGGAAGAAGGGCGCGCCGACGAACGCGGCGACCATGCCGACCCGGAGCTCGGTGGGCTGCAGCACGAGCCGCGCGACGGTGTCCGCGAGCAGCAGGAAGAGCGCTCCGCCCAGCACGCTCACGGGGATGAGCACGCGGTGGTCGGGGCCGACGAGCGTCCGGAGGAGGTGCGGCACGACCAGGCCCACGAAGGCGATCGTGCCGCTGATCGAGACGGCGGCCGCCGCCACGAGCGCGGCGAGGCCGAGGAGCAGGAGGCGCGTGCGGCCCGGGCGCACGCCCAGCGCGCGCGCGCCGTCGTCGCCCAGGACCAGGAGGTTGAGCTCGCGCGCGTGCGCTGCGATCAGCGCGGCGCCCAGCACCACGGGCGCGGCGATGAGGCCGACGTGCGTCCATGCGCGGTTGTCGAGGCCCCCGAGAAGCCAGAAGATCATCTCGCGCAAGAGGTCGCGGTTCTCGGTCGCCGCGAGGATGGCCGAGGTGGTCGCGCCGAAGAACGACGACACCGCGACGCCGGCGAGCAGGAGCGAGACGGCGCCCGACGCGCCGCGGGCGGTGCCGATGCCCACGATGAGCGCCGTCGCGCCGATCGCACCGGTGAAGGCCGCGGCCGGAAGCAGCAGCGGGTGTATCGCCGGGAGCTGGAGCCCGATGGCGAGCACCGCTCCCGCCGCGGCCCCGCCCGAAATGCCGATCAGCCCGGGATCGGCGAGGGGGTTGCGGAACGCGGCCTGCGTCACGACGCCCGCCACGGCGAGCGCGCCGCCCACGAGCAGCGCCGCGACGACGCGCGGCGCGCGGATGAGCTCGACGATGCGCCGGTCGGTCTCGGAGTACGGCGCGTCGAGCCGGAGGCCCGCGTGGTCGAGCAGGATCGCGGCCGTCGCCGCGTACGGGATGTTCGCCGGCCCGCTCGAGAGCGCGAACAGCACGGCCACCGCGAGGAGCCCCGCGAGCGAGGCGATGACGATGGTGCGGCGGCCGCGAAGCGCCAAGAGAGACGTACCTCCTTCTCGCGAGAGGCATTGGTCCCCGCGATGCGTGGCGACCTGACTTCCAGCTCTTGCTGGTCACAGTGGCGGGACCGTGCCGGAATCGCACCGGCTTCGCAGGCATCGCGGGCCGTATGCAGTTGTCGTGGGGACTATATGTCAGCGCCCATCTTCAGCGGGTGGGCCGCACTGTCTACGGCTGCGGCGGCGATAGCCTCAGCATGTGCCGAACGTCCAACGCCGCTGGCGCGACTACACAACCGCGGCGGGACGTCGCCCGGTGCAGGAGTACATCCGCGGCCTCGCCGATGAGGACGCTGCCGAGGTTGTCGCGGCGATGAAGGACGTCGCGCTCCGCGGTCCGCGGGTGGCCCGGCACCTGCGCGGTGAGGTCTACGAGGTTCGAGCTATCGCTCCCGGAGGCAGCTACCGGATTCTCTTCGCCGAGGAGGGCCGCCGCGGACGCATTCTCCTGTCCCTCGTGGCGTTCTCGAAGAAGACTCAGCAGACACCGCCGAGCGAAATCGACACCGCCGAGCGGCGGCTCAAGGACTGGCGCTCGCGGCGTGCGCCGATCCGGCGGAAGCAAGGCGGGCCGTGACGCTCCATATCGAGATCGATATACTCCTGTCATGCGTACACGGGCTGCCACTGCGAAGCGGAGGCGGCCGGACTTCGTCGACGAGGTCATTGCCGAGCGTCGTACTCAAGCGCCCGAGTTCCCGCGGATGGTGCAAGCGGCCCTGCACCGGCGCGAGCTGCTGCGCGCCCTCGCGCGTGCGCGTCAGGAGAAGGGCCTCAGCCAGAGTCGGCTCGCGACCTTGATGCAGACGTCCCAGCCCGCGATAGCGAAGATCGAGTCGGGCGAGACCGACGTCCGGACGTCGACCATCGACCGCTACGCCGCAGCCATCGGTGGGCGTGTCGAGTACCGGTTCGTTCCCACGCGATCCCGGAGCCGTCGCACGACCGCGCAGTAACCAGCCTAATCCGGGCTATTCGCGACAGTCGGCCCTTTGCAGGCGCCTCGGCCCGCACGACTCGAGGTCAGGGCGCTTCGAGGCCGTGTGCTTCCAGGAGCGCGGCGCTCGCCAGGATCTCACCGGTGGGACCGTCGGCGACGACGCGGCCGCCGTCCATGACGACGGTGCGGGGGAGGATCTCCGCGACGAGGCGCATGTCGTGCGTCGCGACGAGCATCGTCTGCGGCAGGCTCGCGAGCAGCGCGATGAGTTCGCGCCGGCCGCGCGGGTCGAGGCCCGCGGACGGTTCGTCGAGGACGAGGAGCTTGGGGTCCATGGACAGCACGGTGGCGAGCGCGACGCGCTTGCGCTGGCCGAGCGAGAGGTGGTGCGGCGGCCGGCGCTCGAAGCCCGACACGCCGACCGCCGCGAGCGCGTGCTCGACGCGCTCGTGGATCTGGTCGCGCGACAGACCCATGTGCACGGGGCCGAACGCGACGTCCTCGAAGACCGTCGCGCTGAAGAGCTGGTCGTCCGGGTCCTGGAACACGAGGCCCACCTCCGCACGGACCCGGGACAGGGACTTCCGCTCGACGAGCACCTCGCCGATGTGGATCGTGCCGTGGCTCGGCGTCAGCGTGCCGTTGAGGGTGAGCATGAACGTGCTCTTGCCGGCGCCGTTCGGTCCGACCAGCGCGATGCGCTCGCCGGCGTCCGCCCGGAGCCCGAGGCCGCGGAGCGCCTCGTAGCCGTCCGGGTAGGTGAAGTGGAGATGGTCCACCGTCAGCGATCCCGCCCCGCCTAGGTGGACGTGTGCATGCTCTGGGCCGGGGTGCGCGTGGTCGTGGGTGTGCGCGTGCTCGTGCCGCTCGGTCACGGACGCAGGCCCCCGACGTGCGCCGCCGCCTCGAAGGCGGCGAGAGCCGCGGCGGCGAGGCCCAAGCTCACCTTCTCGGCACCGGTCAGGGGCCTCGCGTCGATGCGGACCGCGACGCCGCCGTAGCCGCGCGCGAGCATCGCCGCGTACACGCGGTCGCTGCGCTCGTACGCGCGGACAAAG
>VGPA01000139.1 GCA_016875665.1 Chloroflexota bacterium
AGAAGATCTGCTCGACGATGACCGAACCCGCGAAGAGCACCGGCACGAGAACGCCAATCGCGGAGATGACCGGGATGAGCGCGTTCGGAAGGAGATGCACGCGCACGATCCGCCGCTCGCCGAGACCCTTCGCGCGGGCCGTGGTCAGGTACTCCTGCCGGAGGACCTCGAGCGTGCTCGCGCGGGCGTAGCGGATGATCGGGCCCGCAAGGTTGAGCGCGAGCAGGGTCGCCGGCAGGATGAGATGCCGGAGCTCATCGGCGATCGTCGGCGTTCGGTCCACGGGATGCATCCCGGCGATCGGCACGAGGTCGAGCCGAAGCGAGAAGACGTAGATCGCTGCCAGGCCGAGGAAGAAGAGCGGTATCGAGACCGCCGCGAGACTGAGTACCGCGATGATGTAATCGAGGACGGAGTACTGCTTCAGCGCCGCGAAGATCCCCAGCGGGAGCCCGATGACGATCGCGAGCAGGAGGCCGCTCCCCATGAGGCGGACGGTTGGACCGATGCGCTCGCCGACCATGTCGCGGACCGGGCGTCCGCCTTGGAACGAGTAGCCCAGATTGCCCTGCGAGAGCTCCTTCAGCCAGATGACGTACTGGACGGGAATGGGCTGGTCGAGGCCGAACTCGCGCCGGCGTGCCTCGATGTATTCCTCCGACGCGCCCGACATCGCGATCGGGTCGACCATGTAGCGCACGGGATCCCCCGGCGCGCTGCGGAGGAGCGCGAACATCAGCGCGGTGATCCCGAGCAGCACCGGGATCGAGATCAGGAGCCGCGTGCGCAGCCAGCTCCACACGCTCCTATCCCCTTTCGCACGCGGCTCGCGAGGAGCGATACCACGCTCCTCGCGAGCGCGTCGAGTACGCCGTCACCAACTGGGTACGACTATTGAGCCTTCGCCCAATCCGCGATGCCTACGGTGAACGTCGTCGAGTCGCCATTCGGCCGGAAGCCGGTCAGCCTCGTCGAACGCGCGTACACGCTGTCCGAGGCGCTGATCCAGAAGTGCGAGACCTCATCGTTGAGGATCTTCGCGATCTGCTGGTAGAGCGCCAGGCGCTGGGTCTGGTCCGTGATCGTGCGCGCCTGAAGGAACAGCTGATCGACCTGCGGGTTGCAGTAGTGCGCGAGGTTCTCCCCGATCGGGAAGAACCGGTTGCAGTTGACCGGCGCGGCCACGCTGTTGCCATCGATCAGGTAGACGCCCCCGCCAACGGCCGCACCATCCACGGTGCGCTTGGTGATGGCCTCCTGGAATGCGCCCGACTCGAGGGGCGTGATTTGGGACTTCACGCCGACGGCCGCGAGATTCGCCTGGATGATCTCGGTGTATGCCTTGCGGTCGTTCGAGCCCACGGGGTACGCGAGCTTGTACACGTAGTTCGGGTCCCACTTCGCGTCGGCGAGGAGCTGTCTGGCCTTCGCCGGGTTGTAGGCGTACTCGTCGAGGCCTGACGGGATCGTCCCGGGTGCCCGCAGGTCCGTGTTCACGATCGACGCGCGGCCCTTGTACACGGTATCGATGATCCCCTTGCGGTCGATCGCGTGCAGGAACGCCTGCCGCACCCGCTTGTCGTTGAACGGCGCAGCCTCGCGGCGGATCGTGATCTTGTTGATGCCGGGGCTCGTGGCGGCCTCCACCTTGAGGTTCGGGAGCCGCTCGAGGCGCAGGGCATCGTCGCCGTTCGTGAGCATGACGTCGAGCTCGCCCTTTTCGACCGCCGTCACGGCGACATTCGGGTCCATCTCGCGGAGGAAGACCTTGTCGGCCTTGACCGGCTTCCAGTAGTTGGGGTTCCGCTCCATCTCGATGAACTGGTCCGGCAGCCACCGGACGAGCTTGAACGGGCCCATCGACACGGTCGGATTCCTGAAGAACGCGTGGGTCTTCAGATCCTTGGGCGGAACATTGCCGAGGATGTGCTCCGGGATGATCGGCAGCACAGGCCAGGCGAACGTGCTCAACAGCGCGCTGTTGGGCTCGTCGAGCTCCATGACGAACGTGTTCGCGTCTGGCGCGCGCAGCCCCGCGATCGTCGGCGTTTTGCCGTCGACGAAGTCCTTGCGCCCCTTCAGCACCGCGAGCTTCCCGGCCTGGTCGCTGGCGTCGGGCGTCGCGTACCGCGTCCAGGTGAACAGGACGTCCTTCGAGCTGAAGGGTTGGCCGTCGCTCCACTTGATCCCCTTGCGCAGGTGGAACGTCCACGTCTTCGCGTCGGACGAGACCTCCCAGCGCTCCGCGAGCCGCGGCTCGTACTTATTGTCGGCACCCACCGCGTAAAGCATGTCCTGGAACACCATCGTGGCGATCAGGAACCCGGCATTCCGCTGGCCGCTGAGTGGATGCAGGTCGACGACCTTCTGCGTCAGGAGCACATTGATCGTGCCGCCGCCGCCGGCCGCTGGCGTCGCGGCTGCGGGGGCCGACGTCGGCGAAGTTCCGGTCCCGGCCGTGGGTTGGCATGCGGTCACGATCAAGGCCCCGGTGAGTAGCAAACCGATGGCTGGTGAGAATTTCATTCGACTCCCTCCACTTGTACTGTTTGTGCGTGACGAGGTCCGGAACGCGGGGGCGCCCGCTCCTCAGGCGCGCGTCCCAGGCTTCGCGCGACGCGGTGGCTCAACGGACGCTTCCCTGATGCCGACGCACGCAGACTCGAGGCGTCTGTTCGGCCTCGCCCCGGGCGTCGTCTACCTCGATGCGGCGACGTACGGTCCGCTGCCGAAAGCGGCCGGCGAGGCGATGCGCTCGGCTATCGCCGCACACGAGGACGGTTCGGGCCGCTGGATCGAGGACTGGGATCGCCCGGCGGAGTCCTGCCGCGCGGCGTTCGCGGAGCTCATCGGTGCAGCCCCGAACGACATCGCCCTCATTCCCGCCGCTTCGGTCGGCGTCGGTGTCGTGGCCGCGCGCCTCGGCACCGGCGACGAAGTGGTCGTCCCGCACGACGAGTTCACGTCCGTGCTCTTTCCGTTGCTGGTGGCCGAACGCCGAGGCGTCAAAGTGAGGCAGGTCGGTTTCGACGAGCTGCCCGCGAACATCGGTCCGTCGACGCGCCTGGTCGCGTTCAGTCTCGTCCAGATGCAGACCGGTCGCGTGGCTGACCTCGGCGCGATCCTCGGGCGCGCGCGCGCGCATGGGAGCGAAGTTCTCATCGATGCGACCCAGGCGATCCCCTTCGTCGACCTGCGTGAACGGATCGCCGACGTCGACTACCTCGTGTGCGCCGGCTACAAGCACCTGCTGTCCCCACGCGGAACGGCGTATCTCTACGTACGTGCCGCCAGGCACGCACAGCTCGAGCCGCTGTTCGCCAACTGGCGATCCGCGACCGAGCCCTACGGCCGGTTCTTCGGCGGGCCGCTCACGCTTGCGCTGGGGGCCGCGCAGTTCGACGTGTCCCTCGCCTGGATCCCGTGGGTCGGCGCGACTGAGTCGCTCCGGCTTCTCGCCGATCTGCACCGGTCGGGACAGCTGGCTCAGGTGAACGCGCTGGCGCGCCGGCTCGCCGAGGCCTGCGGGGTCCGCGACACCGGAGGGACGCTCGTCTGTGTCCCGGTCGAGGCTGCCGACGCGGCCCGACGGACGCTCGAAGAAGCCGGGATCCGTGCTTCGGTGAGAGGCAGCGCCGTTCGATTCGCACCACACGTCTACAACACCACGAGCGACGTCGAACGGGCCGCCGCGGCCATGCAGCGCGCGCTCAAGACCTGACCCCCATCCCCGTCCGAAAGGGATGGGCCGCGAGGAACTCGGCCGTGAGGTCGAGACCGAGGCCCGGAGCGGTGGGCGCGGCGATCGTGCCCTCGACGAGTTCGAGCGAATCCTTGATCAGCCGCGCCTGCGTGCCCGCCGTCGCGTGGATCCGCTCGAGGATGACCGTGCTGTGCTGTGCGACCGCCAGATGGAGGCTCGCGGCAAAGCCCGGTCCAGGTGTGCCACCCGTGTGGATCGCCGACTTCAGACGGTGCGCTTCAGCGAGCTCGAGGATGCGCTTGGCGGCGGTGATACCGCCGACATGTGACACATCCGGCTGCACGATGTCGAGCGCGCCCGCGGAAATGAACTGCTCGAACTCAGCGACTCCGGTGAGCGACTCACCGCCGGCGATGGGTACGTTCGTCCGGCGTCGAAGTTCGACCCACCCCGGGAGATCCTCATACGACAGCGGTTCCTCGTAGAACAGGATCCCGTAGGGTTCGATCGCGTTTGCGATGCGGATCGCCTCGCGGGCCGTCGTCGGGCGCGGATGAGCGCCTTGATGCCCATCGACGGCGAGGTCGAACTCGTCACCGAGCGCTGAGCGGAGCGCGGCGAACTTCTCGGCGTCCATTTCGGCGTAGCGAGAGACCGGCGGCGACGCGAACGTGGCCTTCGAGGACCCCGGGTCGTACTGGTAGTACGGGTACGTGGCGGCCATCGTGCCGACCTTCGCGGCGCGATAGCCCGCGTTTGCGTATCGCTTCACCTTCTCCACGGTGCGCTCAGGGGGCCAGACCGCCTCGCCCGCGGACGCGTACACGGGGACCCGATCATGGATGCG
>VGPA01000140.1 GCA_016875665.1 Chloroflexota bacterium
GCTCTCTAGATAGTAGGACCACGGAGCTGGAGCCGCCTGCGCCCCCGTATTGAACGTGCGCTCTCTAGAAGGAGGGATACGTCGCACGGTCACGCAGGGCGCGGCCTTGCGCCTCGGCCCGTCGCCAGACCGGGCAGGCGAAGGCGAAGTGGACCTGACACGCATCGGCGGCGCGGTTCGGCACGACGACCCCTGCGCGCCGGAGCGCACCGGACACATGGCACAGCGGCAGTCCGACGATGTTCGCGTAGCACCCGTCGTGGCCGTCCACGAGCGCCGCCCCCTTTCCCTGGATCGCATACGCCCCCGCCTTGTCCGCCGTCTCCCCGGTCGCGACGTACGCGGCCCGCGCCGCGTCACCGTCGTCCTTCATGCGAACGCGCGAGCGGACCGCGAAGCGCACAGCCCGTCCCCGTACGTCGACGGTCGCCACCTCGGTGACGACCTCGTGCGTCCTGCCGGCGAGCGAGCGAAGGATGCGGAGCGCGTCGTCCGGACTCCGCGGCTTCCCGATGCGGGCCCCATCCAGGTCGATCTCCGTATCCGCTCCGAGCGTGGTCGTCCCGGGCCGGTGCACCGCCTCCACCTTCGCGAGCGCCGGAGAAGAGGCCGCGCGCTCATCGACATGCGCGGGCAGCGCCGCGTACCGGACACCGAGCAAGCCCAGCAGCTCCCGCCGCCGGGGGGACGCCGACGCCAGCACGAGCTCGCTCACGCGTCGAGTGTGAGGCGCCGGAGCCGCTCGTACCATCGGCTCGTGGCGATCAGCTCGAGTGCCGCGCGCGCCGCGAACCGGACCATCTCGGTCGACGAGGCCCTCGAGCGCGTGCTGGCGCGCATGCGTCCCCTTCCCCCGCGCGACGTCCCGCTCGCGGAGGCACTGGGGACCGTCCTCGCCGAGGCCGTGAGCGCCGACATGGATCTCCCGCCGTTCCACAACTCCGGCATGGACGGCTACGCCGTGCGCGCCTCGGACGTGGCCACCGTGCCGTCCCGCCTGCGCGTCACCATGCATATCGCGGCGGGGCAGCCGCCCGCGGGCCGCATCGAGCCGGGTGAGGCCGCGCGCATCATGACCGGCGCTCCCCTCCCCGACGGCGCGGACACGATCGTCCGGATCGAGGACACGGACGCCGGGATGGAGCGCGTCGAGATCAGGGTCGCCACCGCGCGGGGAACCTCCGTACGCCTCGCCGGTGAGGACATGCGCGCGGGGTCGCCGCTCCTGGAGCGTGGCCGGCGCCTGCGGCCCGCCGAGATCGGCGTGCTCGCCTCCACCGGCCGCTCGCGCGTCTCGGTCTTCGGCAGACCGCGCGTCGCCGTGATCTCCACGGGCGACGAGCTGGTCGAGATCGATGAGCGGCCGGGGCCGGGCAAGATCAGGGACATCAACCGAAGTGCGGTGGGCGCCGCGATTCGCGCGCTCGGCGGCGACCCGTGGCAGCTGCCGCTCGTGCGCGACAACGCGGAGGCCCTGCGCGGCGCGCTCCAGGAGGCCATGCAGGCGGACGCCGTGGTGACGAGCGGCGGCGTGAGCGTCGGCGACCACGACCACGTGAAGCCGGTCATCGAGTCGATGGGCTCGATCGACTTCTGGTCGATGGCGATCCGCCCCGGAAAGCCCTTCGCGTTCGGCGAGATCGGTCCGCGAAGGACCCCGATCTTCGGCCTGCCCGGCAACCCCGTCTCCTCGCTGCTCACATTCGAGATTCTCGTGCGGCCCGCGCTGCGCCGGATGGCGGGGCACTCGCTCCTGCACCGGCCGCGCGCCCGGCTGCGCCTCGCCGACGCGATCGACAAGCCCGCCCACCTGCGGTTTTTCGCGCGCGGCGTCGCCGACCTCATGGCGGGCAGCGTACGCATCACCGGGTCGCAGGGATCGAACGTGTTCACGTCGATGGCGCTCGCGAATTGCCTCATCGCCCTGCGCGAGGGCACGTCGCGTGCCGAGGCTGGGAGCGCCGTGGAGGTCATCCTGACCGATCTTCCCGAGGATCACTGATGCCCGCGAAGAAGGGCGCTGCTCTCACCCACGTCGACGCGCGCGGCGTCATGCGGATGGTCGATGTCGGCGAGAAGCCCGCGACGAAGCGGCGCGCGGTCGCGCGCGGAAGCCTCCGCCTCTCGCCGTCGACGATCGCGCTCGTGCGCCAGCGCAAGACGAAGAAGGGTGACGTCCTGGCCGCGGCCAGGCTGGCGGGGATCATGGCCGCGAAGCGGACGAGTGAGCTCATCCCCCTCTGCCACCCGCTCGCGCTCACCCGCGTCACCGTCGAGTGCGTGCCGCAGTCGCACGGGATCGCGATCGAGGCCGCGGTAGAAACGGTCGGGCCCACGGGTGTCGAGATGGAAGCGCTCACGGCGGTGACCGTCGCCGGTCTGACGCTCTACGACATGCTGAAGGCGGTCGAGCGGGGCGCGCGCCTCACCGACGTTCGCCTCGTCGAGAAGACCGGCGGGGCTTCCGGGACGTACCGCTCGCGATGACGCCCGTCCGCGCGGCGGTGATCACCGTGAGCACGCGCGGCGCGGCCGGGGCCCGCGCCGACGAGAGCGGCGCCGCGATGCGCGAGATCCTGGCGGGCGCGGGCCACGCGGTGGTGTCGAGCGATCTCGTGCCCGACGGCATCGACACCGTGCGGGGCGCGATCCTCGCCGCGATCGCCAAGGGCGCGAACGTCGTGCTGACGACCGGAGGCACGGGCCTCTCGCCGAACGACCACACGCCCGAAGCCACGCGCGGCGTCATCGAGCGCGACGTACCGGGGATCGCTGAGGCGCTGCGCGCGCGATCGCTCGCGGTGACGCCCCACGGCATGCTCTCGCGCGGCATCGCGGGCGCGCGCGGCGCGACGCTGATCGCGAACCTGCCCGGATCGCCGCGCGCGGTGCGCGAATCGCTCGAGGTGCTTCTCCCCGTTCTGCCGCACGCGGTCGACCTGCTCGCGGGCGAGTCCGGCGAAGCGGGTCATCGGAGCACGCCCTAGGACTTCAACGCTTCGTTTCGCTCTACAGGCGTCGGTCGCTACGCTCCCGACTGCCTGTAGAGTCGCGACGTGCTCACCACGCCGATGCCGACGATCGATGCCGTGGCGCGCGCGGCGGCCGAGGTGAGCGGCGGGCTCCTGGCCGGCGCGGTCGTGGAGCACTGGCCGCGTGGGCGATCGCACCACGGCTTCCGTCTCAGCTCCGCGGCGGGCCAGTACCTCTTCCGCGTCCACAAGCACGAGCACCCCGGCCGCATGCGGCGCCTCCTCCGCGTCACCGAGCTGCTCGCCGAGCATGACGTGCCCCATCCGCGCATCCGCTGGGCGGACCTCGACCGCCGGACGCTTCCCGCCGCGTACTTCATCCAGGACTTCCGCCACGGCGAGGACGGCTCCCGCGCGCTGAGCGAGATGGAGGAAAGCGATCACCCGCGCATTGGCGCCGAGGTGGGGCGCGGCCTGCGCCTCCTGCACTCGATCGACTACGTCGACACACCTGTCGATTGGCGCGTCGAGATGGACGAGCGATTCCGCATCCGGCTCGCGGAGGCGGCAGAGCTCGGTGCGCTTTCCGAGCCCGAGCGCCGGGCCGCGATCGCCTACTACGAGGCGCGCCGCGAAGCGCTCGAGGGCGTGGTGCGCAAGCTGGCCCACGACGACCTCAGCCTCGCGAACATGCTGTTCGAGCGGCGGACCGACGGCTGGCACTTCGACGCGTTCCTCGATTTCGAGCGGACGCGCGGGCGCGATCCGCTGCTCGACATCGCCCGCCTGCGCAGCCTCACCTTCGACGCGTGCCCCGCGGCGATCCCGGCCTTCGACGCCGCGTACGGCACCCCCACGGACGCGGCCGCCGTCGCGCGCCTCGAGCTCTACGCCATGTACCTGCTGGTCTGGGGCGTACCGTGGTCGCGCGAGGCGGGCGTGGCGAGCCGCGAGGCGAACTACCGGCGCAGGCTCGCCGCCTGGCTGGAGTCGCACTAAGGCCCTGATAGCGAGCCGCGAAGCGGCGAAGACCCTAGGACGGGCGGAGCGCCTCCCGCAGGCGGACGAATCCTTCGAGCGCATCGCGGTCGAGCACACCGACGAGCTCCCCGCCTTCGATGACCGGCAGCAGCGGCGTCTCGGTGGCCCCGAACCGGTCGAGCGCGACCGCGAGGTGGTTCTCCGGACGGAGCGCCGGCCCGGCTTCGCGCGGCCGCATCACCTCCGCCACGCGCACCTCGGCCCAGCGCTCCTGCTCGACGCCGCGCAGGTCGGCGATCGTCACCACGCCGGCGTACATCCTGCGATCGAGCACGGGCACCGCGCGAAGGTTGAAGGGCAGCATCACGTCGCGCACCAGCGACGAGAGCGTCGCGCCCGCGTCCACGGGGTGGAGATCGGCGCGCATCAGCTGCCGCACGCGCGTGCCGGTCACCGCATCGTGCGCCCGCTCCTGATCGAACGCGCTTGCGGCGGCACTCCACAAGTAGTACGCGATCAGGAAATACCACGCGCCGCTCGGCTCGCGCAGCCGCACCATCACGAACGCGCCGCCGAGCGCCAACGCG
>VGPA01000141.1 GCA_016875665.1 Chloroflexota bacterium
GCACGCGCCCGCGAGCGTCGGCGACCTCCACCGCGACCGTCCCCTCGGCGGGCAGGTGGAACCAGACGAGCGCGCCGTCCGGCGGGTTCTGCCCGGCGTCGATGAAGTGGTCGCGCCGCTCGCCGTGCGGCGTGGTGATCTCCGTCCAGGTCACGCTCGTGGCGCCCTCGATGCGCCAGTTGTGGCCGGGGAGCGGCGGCTTCCGGTACAGGCGCACGGCGTGGTAGCGCACGGCCGTCCGCGGCGCGAACACCTGCAGCGTGCGCGCGGCGGCGGCGCGCGGCAGATCCCCGCGCAGCGGCGAGATGTCGTCGACGATCCAGAAGGCTCGGCCGTGCGTGGCGATCACGAGATCGTCGCCCTCGATCGCAAGATCGCGCACCGGCACCGTCGGGAGGCCCGCGCCGAGACGGGTCCAATGCGCTCCGTCGTCGAACGAGACATGGACGCCGGTCTCGGTGCCGGCGAAGAGCAATCCCTTGCGAACAGGATCCTCGCGAACCACGCGCGCGGCCGCATCGCTGGGAAGGTCCCCGGCGATCGACCGCCACGTGCGGCCGCCGTCAGACGACCGCAGGAGCAGTGGCCGCTCGTCCCCGTGCTTGATGCGATGGGCGGCGAGGTAGCAGACGCCGTCGGCATGATGCGACGGCTCGAGGGTTCCGATCCACGTGAACGGCGCCAGCTGCTTCGGCGTCACCTCCTTCCACGTGCGGCCGCGGTCGCGCGTCACGTGCACCCGGCCGTCGTCGGAGCCGGTCCACAGAACGCCCTTCCGGCGCGGCGATTCGGCGAGGGCGTGGATCGTCGCGTAGTTGAGCTTGCGCACAAACGGGGTGTCCACCCCGATTGCCGTGCCGGGAGGCCAGCTCTTCGAGCGGTCGTTGCGCGTGAGGTCGGGGCTGATCTGCCGCCAGGTGTCCCCGCGATCGGTCGAGCGGAACACATGGTTGCCGGCGGCGTACACCACCCCGCGTTCGTGCCGCGAGGCGACGAGGGGCAGGGTGAAGTTGAAGCGGTAGCGCGGCGGCGTGCCGTCCTGCGCCCACCCGGTCGCCTCGGGCCAGATCTCGATCGCGCGCGACTGCCCGCTGCGGCGGTCGTAGCGGGTCAGGTAGCCGCTGTGGTCCGCGGCGAGGATGACGTCCGGATCGTCGGGCAGCACCGCGATGTCGCCGGCCTCGCCGCCGCCGACGTCCTCGACCTCGAGCCGGTTGATCGCGCGCGTCGGCGAGCGGCTCGGCAGGCCGTTGGTCCCGACATCCTGCTGTGCGCCGTAGATGCGATAGGGCGTCCGTCCGTCGGTCCGCACCTGGTACATCTCGGCCGTCGGCTGATTGAGGATCGTGGACCACGAGCGGCCGCCGTTCAGGGAAACCGCCGCGCCGCCGTCGGTCCCCGCGATCAGGCGCCGCGAGTCGCGCGGGTCGATCCACAGGTCGTGGTTGTCGCCGTGCGGCGTGGCCCAGCGCGTGAACGTGACTCCCGCATCCGCCGAGCGCCAGACGTCCTGCGCGAGCACGTAGACGACGTCGCCGTCGGATGGGTCGGTGACGATGTGGTTGTAGGCGTAGGGCTGGGTCCACAGCGGGCGGTGCTCGCCCGTGCGCACCCAGGTGTCCCCGCCGTCATCCGTGCGGAAGACGCCGCCGCCGGCGGCCTCGACGATCGCGTAGGCCCGGCCGCGCCGCGCCGGCGCGGCGGCGATGCCGATGCGCCCGAGGATTCCCTGCGGGAGGCCGGAGCGCCGCGAGATCTCGGTCCAGGTCGCGCCACCGTCGAGCGAGCGGAACAGCCCCGAGCCCGGGCCGCCGCTCGTCGTGGCCCACGGCTCGAGGAGCACCTGCCACGTCGCGCAGTAGATGCGACCCTCTCCGTCGACGCTGAGGTCGATCGCGCCGGCGCGTGAGCCGCGCGACAGCGTGCGCTGCCACGTGCGGCCGCCGTCGCGCGAGCGGAAGACGCCGCGCTCGTCGTTCGGCCCGCTCGAATGGCCGAGCGCCGCAACGAGCACGTCGTCGGGATCGCGCGGGTCGACGCGGATCCGCCCGATGTGCTGCGTGTCGCGCAGCCCGACGTGCTGCCAGGTGCGGCCGCCGTCCGCCGAGCGATAGACGCCGTCGCCCGCGGAGGCGCGCAGGCAGCCGTGCCCGGTTCCGGCGTAGATGATGTTCGGGTCGGCCTGCGCGATCGCCAGCGCACCGACGGACGCACGGTTGAGGAAGCCATCGGACAAGGGCTCCCAGTACGAGCCCGCATCGACCGTCCTCCAGACACCGCCCACCCCGCCCATGTAGAAGACGGCCGTCTCGGTCGGGTGGCCCGCGACGGCCACGACCATGCCGCCCCGGAAGGGGCCGACCATGCGCGATTCGAGCCGGTTGAGCGCGGCGGTGATGCTCATACCCATACCTCCCCCAAGACCCGCAGGATGTTCCCGCCCAAGACCTTAGCGACATCGCCGTCGGAGTAGCCGTGCTTCACCAGCCAGCGCACGATGTTCGGGAAGCACTCGCCCGGGTTCTCCAGCCCCTCGACGTAGTCGATCGGCTCGAACGCGGGCGCCCCGGGGGCCGGCGGCGCGAAGAGGTGCGGCCGGGTCAGGCGCAGCTGGGCGACGTGGTCGCCGAAGTTCGTGTCCGGCCCGAAGGCGACGTGGTCGATGCCCACGAGGTGCGCGACGTGCTCGAAATGCTCCATCACGGAGTCGATCGTCTGCCGCGGGCGGGCCCGCGTCGCGGTGGTCAGGGCCGCCGCTTCGATCCCGATCACCCCGCCCTTCGCCGCGCACGCGGTGAACACTTCGTCCGGCAACAGGCGCGGGATGTTCCACAGCGCGCGCGCGCCGACGTGCGAGATGACGATCGGCCGCTCGCTCGCCGCCACCACGTCGAGCGCGGTGCGCACGCCGCAGTGCGACACGTCGACCGCCATGCCGAGGCGGTTCATCCGCCGCACCGCTCGCCGGCCGAAATCGGTGAGGCCGCCGTCGGACGCCTCGCGGCCGCCTCCGCCGAGCGCGTTGGCCATCGCGTACGAGACCCCCGCGCAGCGGATGCCCAGCCCGTAGAGGACGTCGAGCCGGTCGATCTCGTTCTCGATGCAGGTCACCGCCTCGAGCGCCGGGATGAAGGCGATCTGCCCGTCGCGGTGCGCGCGCCGGATGTCGCTCACCGCCCTGCCCACGATCACCATGTCCTGGTGCGCGATGTCGGCCAGGCGCTGGCCGAGGTCGTGGATCGTGTCGGTCCACTTCCACCCGGACTGCGAGGTGATTGCGTTCGCACCGTTCATCATGCAGTCGAAGACCGCGTCGAGGCCGGAGGTCGAAAGGGCCTCGTAGCCCGTCCAATCCCGGCCCTCCCGGCGGTAGGCGCGCGAGTCGCGCGCGATGTCGCGCACCGCGATCGCGGTGTGGTCGTGCAGGGAGACGACGATGTTCTCCGCCAGAAGCCGGCCGGCACGGGCCTCATCCGCCGGACCCAGCTCGACCGTATGGGAAGGCACCCGTCCGAGCTCCGGCACGAGGTCGAACGGTCGATAGTCGACGCCGGCTTCCAAGTACGAGTAGGAGCGGTAGCCCGTGTAGCGCTTCGGCTTCACTTCGAGCGCAGGGTAGTACCTCTGTCTCAGCGGACTCTGAAGGACTGGATGATGCCCTCGACCGTGCGCGCGACCTCGATCGGCGCCTCGCCGCCCGGCGTGTGGACGTACCAGCCGACCACCCACGTCACCGGCGCCCGTTCGTCGGCGATGAACAGGGCGCGCTCGTAGGGCACGGGGCTCTGCCGGGCGAACGCGGCTGGGTCGAGGCCTCCCGGATTCGGCCGCGGGCCGATGTGCACCGAGAGCTCGTGCCCGCGGCCGGCCGCGATGGACTCGCGCTCGAACTGGAGCGAGCGGTTGGTGAACACGTCGACCGAGGCGGTCGATTGCAGATCGGAGCGGCGCCAGCCTGTCGGCAGCATCAGCGTGAAACCGAGCGGGCTCACGTAGTTGGGTGTGGGCGGCGGCGGCAGCGCGCCGGTGCCGGCGCGCGCGGTCGGAACGGGATCCGTCGGCACGCCGCCGCGCGGCGGAAGGGTTACGAGCCAGACGCCGACGGCGCCCAGCAGTCCGGCCCACAGCGCGGCGTTCATCAGCCAGCGCCTACCGGAAGGCAGGAATCACTCTCTCGCCGATCAGCCGGATGGCCCGCGCCGGGTCCGCGCCGATCGGGCCGCCGATGTTCACGTGGTTGAAGCCCGCATCGAAGATCACGCGCAGCTGCTTCACGCACTCCTCGGGCGTCCCCGCGATGCCGGTGCGCAGCATCGTGGGCGTCACGGCCCGGCGCGAGCCAGCGAGGTCGCCGGCGAGGCGGAGCTCGTGCGCCCGCTTGAAGTCCTCGAGCGTCAGACCGAGCGTCGCCACCGCGCGCGCGTCGAGATAGGCGCCGTAGTACGAGACGATGTCCGCGAGCAGGCCG
>VGPA01000142.1 GCA_016875665.1 Chloroflexota bacterium
GCGAAGCTCGCCAAGCGCCTGCGCGATGAGGGGGAGCGGCCGCTGCTCGCCGCCGCCGACACGTTCCGCGCGGCCGCGATCGAGCAGCTCCAGACCTGGGCCGCCCGCCTCGACATCCCCGTCGTGGCCGGCACGCCCAACGGCGATCCCGCGGCCGTCGTGCACGACGCGATCGCCGCGGCGATCTCGCGCGGTGCGACCACGGTCATCGCCGACACGGCCGGGCGCCTCCACACCAAGGGGCACCTCATGGACGAGCTCGGCAAGATCGTCCGCGTGGCGGGGAAGGCGCGCGCGGGCGCGCCGGATGAGGTGCTGCTCGTGCTCGACGGCACCTCCGGGCAGAACGCGATCCAGCAGGCGCGACTGTTCACCGAGACCGCGCAGGTGACCGGGGTGGTGGTGACCAAGCTCGACGGCACGGCCAAGGGCGGCGCGGTGATCGCGATCGCGAGCGAGCTCGGGCTTCCGGTGAAGCTGCTCGGGGTGGGTGAGCGGGCGGAGGACCTGCTGCCGATGGATCCGCGCGCGTTCGTCGACGCGATGCTCCCGCGGGGCTGATACTCGACCGATGGTCATGAGTCGCGAGCGTGCCGCCTTTGCCCGGGTCGAGGGATTCGTGAACGGTTCCGAAGTGACGCCGGGCGGCGCGCGCTCGGTGCCGGCCTGATGTTCGAGCAGCTCTCCGAGCGCCTGAGCGCGAGCTTCGAGCGGCTCCGCGGCCGCGCGCGCGTCACCGAGGGCGACCTCGACGAGGCGCTGCGCGACGTGCGGGTGGCGCTGCTCGAGGCCGACGTGAACTTCAAAGTCGTGCGCCAGCTCGTCGCCACGGTGCGCGAGCGCGCGCTCGGCGAGAAGGTGCTCGAGACCGTCACGGGCGCGCAGCAGGTCGTGAAGATCGTGCACGACGCGCTCGTCGATATGCTCGGCGGAGCGGCGTCACCGCTCGCCCGGGCGGAGAAGCCCCCGACCGTGATCCTGCTCGCCGGTCTCCAGGGCTCGGGCAAGACCACCACGGCGGGCAAGCTGGCGAACCTCCTGCGGAAGCAGGGACGGCGCCCGCTCCTCGTGGCGGCGGACGTGCACCGGCCCGCCGCCATCGATCAGCTCGAGGCCCTCGGCAAGCAGCTCGCCATCCCCGTCAAGCGGACGGCGCTCGCGACGCTCGGCCGCGACGTGCGGGACGCGGTTGCCTCCGCGGCCGCGGAGGGAAAAGACCTCGTGATCGTCGACACGGCTGGCCGTCTCCACATCGACGAGGAGATGATGGCGGAGGTCGAGCGGGTGGTCGGCGCGGCGCAGCCGCACGAGACGCTCCTGGTGGTCGACTCGATGGCGGGACAGGACGCGGTCGACGCCGCGGCGACGTTCGGCGCGCGGCTGCCGCTCACCGGGCTCGTGCTCACCAAGCTGGACGGCGACGCCCGCGGCGGCGCCGCCCTGTCGATCCGGGCGGTCACGGGCGTCCCGGTGAAGCTCATGGGCACGAGCGAGAAGCTCGACGGGATCGAGCTGTTCCATCCCGACCGTCTCGCGCAGCGGATCCTCGGCATGGGCGACATCCTCACGCTCGTCGAGCGGGCGCAGGAGAACGTCGACCAGAAGGAAGCCGAGGCGGCCGCCAAGAAGATGCTCGACGCGACCTTCACGCTCGAGGACTTCCACAAGCAGCTCCAGCAGATCAAGAAGATGGGGCCGCTCGGCGAGATCATCAAGATGATCCCGGGCATGGGCCAGCTGGCCAAGCAGCTGCCGACCGGGGACGAAGCCGACCGCCAGATGAAGCGCGTCGAGGCGATCATCTCGTCGATGACGCGCGCCGAGCGTGAGGACCCGGCCCTCCTGAACGGCTCGCGGCGGAAGCGGATCGCCGGCGGCTCCGGACGGACCGTCTCCGAGGTGAACCAGCTGTTGAAGCAATTCGAGGAGATGAAGGGCTTGATGAAGCAGATGGGGCGCATGGCGAAGTCGGGCCGGATGCCGGCCATGCCGGGAGCGCCGGCTCAGGGGGCGCAGCGAAGGCGTCGGTGAGCGTCGCCACCGTGGTCTGACCCTGACGGATAGCGAGAGCCATCGACGATCTCGACGGCGTCGGGCTCACGCCGCCTTCGGTGGGAGCGTCTTCGACAAGATGACGCTCCGGTAGTTCGCCGCGGGCCATTGCTCGGCGCCGACGCGACGGAAGCCGCGGTCGGTGTAGTAGCGGACCAGGTGGGTCGCCTGTTCCGCGGTGTCGCAGGCGAGTTCGGTAAATCCTTCGTCCTGGACGCGTTGCTCGACGTGTCGCAGGAGCTCGGCACCGACTCCCGCGCGTTGATGATCGGGCTCGACCGCGAACTGTCCGAAGATCGCGACGCTCGGTTGCGCGTACCACCCGCACTCGCTGTGCGGACCTCCCCGGCGCCACGCGATCGTGCCGATGATTCGTCCGCCGTCCTCGGCGACGAAGCATTCGCCCGCGGCGCAACGCTCGATGGTCGTCGCGGCGTCCTGGTACGTCGCGAGATAGCGGAACCCTTGAGCGGCAAGCGGCGCGTACGCCCGATGCAGCAGGTCCGTCAGCGCCTCGAACGAGTCAGAGGGTGACAGGAGTCGGATCGTCGTCATGTCGGAGTCACGCCGCTATTCGAACGAGCGCAGGTGTCGGTGTCGGGTGGCATCGCAGGAGCGTACCGGCGCGCTCTACGCGCCCGGCATCCCCGGAGGCCCGGCTCCGGCACCGCCGCGCCGCAGGCGGTGACTCCGTCGGCGGAAGTCCGCTACCATGTGATTTCCAGCAATTCGGGAGGAACCACACAGGAATTGGCCGTCCACATCCGTCTGCGGCGCACGGGCAAGACCAAGGCGCCGACCTATCGCGTCGTCATCGCGGATTCCCGTTCGCCCCGCAACGGCCGCTTCATCGAGACGATCGGCCACTACCAGCCGCTGACGGAGCCCGTGCAGCTCGTCGTGAACGCCGAGCGCGCGCGCCACTGGATCAAGAGCGGCGCGCGTCCGACCGCGACCGCCCGCATGCTGCTCGTGAAGAGCGGGCTCGCGGACACCGAAGTCCCGAAGGTCATCCGCTAGTGGCCGACGCGGCCACGATGAGGGGCCTGCTCGAGCACGTCGCCGCGGGGCTCGTCGACGAGCCGGACAAGGTCGTCGTGACCGAGGAGCAGGACGGCGACTTCACCAAGCTGCACCTCCAGGTCGCGGAAGCCGACCTCGGCAAGGTCATCGGCCGCGGCGGCCGCATCGCGAAGGCCACCCGCGCGCTGCTCAAAGTGATGGCCACCCGCGATGGGACCAAGGTCAACCTCGAGATCGACTGAGTCGCTCGTCGTGGGCACCATCGGTGCTGCCCATGGAGTGCGCGGCGAGGTCCGCGTCTATCCCGAGACGGACGTGACCGGGCGGTTCAGCCCGGGCGCCGTGCTGGAGTGCCAGGACATCGGCTCGCTCGAGATCGCGAGCGTGCGCGGGACGGCGAAGCAGCTGGTCGTGCGCTTCAAGGGCTATCAGAACCGGGCCTCGGTCTGGCCGCTGCGCGGGAAGCTCCTGCGCGTCTCCGTCGAGGAGGCACGCAAGGCCAATGCGGGCGCGTACCTCTGGGCCGACCTGGTCGGCATGCAGGTCCGCTCGCCCGAGGACGTCGTGCTCGGCACGGTCCGCGAGATGCTGCGCGCCGGCGGCGCCGACGTGCTCGTGGTGCGCGGCGGCGAGCGCGAGCTCCTGCTGCCGATGATCTCGACGGTCGTGCTGCGCGTGGATCTCGAGGCCAGCCTGATCGTCGCGGCACCGCAGGAGGAAGCGTGAGGATCGACGTGCTCACGCTGTTCCCCGAAATGTTCGAGTCGCCGTTTGCGGCGAGCATCGTGGCCCGCGCGCGGCAGGCGGGCCAGCTGGACCTGGGCGTGCGGGACATCCGCGAATGGACCGCGGACCGACACCGCGTGGTCGACGACACGCCGTACGGCGGCGGGGCGGGCATGGTGCTCAAGGCCGAGCCCCTCGCTCGCGCAATCCGCGAGCTGCGCGGCGGCGACGGCCACGTCGTCCTGCTCTCGGCGCAGGGGAAGAGGCTCGACCAGGCCGCGGTGCGGCGGCTCGCGTGCCACGAGCATCTCGTGCTCGTGGCGGGCCACTACGAGGGGGTGGACGAGCGCGTGATCGAGGCCCTCGTGGACGAGGAGCTGTCGATCGGCGACTACGTGCTGACGGGCGGGGAGCTGCCGGCGATGGTGCTCATCGACTCGGTGGTCCGCCTGGTGCCGGGCGTCATCGACGCGGCCTCGCTCGACCACGAGTCGCACACCGAAGGGATCCTCGAGGGGCCGCAGTACACGCGCCCCGCGGAGTGGGAGGGGCGCGGTGTCCCGCCGGTGCTGCTCTCAGGCGATCACGTGGCCATCGCGCGCTGGCGCCGTGCGGAGGCGATCCGCCGCACCGCGGAGCGCCGGCCG
>VGPA01000143.1 GCA_016875665.1 Chloroflexota bacterium
CCGACGCCGCCGAGCGTGAAGATCACGCCGTCCGCGCCGAGCATCGACGCGGTTTCCGCGACGCGGAGCGCGATGCGCTGCTTGTCCTCGTAGAGGTAGTAGTGGCCGCGGTGCAGGATCACGCCGGCGAAGTTCCACTTCGTGCCGTGGCCGGCCACCAGGCGCTCGATGATCGGGTTGTTCTGGTGCATCCACGTGTGCAGCTTCGCGCCGTGGCCGCCGAGGCCGCCGGAGACGAGCGCGCCGTCGGCGATCTCGTTCGCCGACACGAGCGTCGGCACGAGCTCGTCGAGCATGCGGCCCATCAGGTGCGCGCGGAGGAACACCCCCTGCGACTGCACCTGATACGCGTAGGCAACGGTCGGGAGGCCGGGCTTCGGGGTGAGGTCGCGCACCTCCACGCGGTCGGGCTCGAGCGCGAGGGTCGTTTCGGCCAGCCTGCGCGCGACGCGCAGGCCGGCGCCCAGCATCGCGCGCTGGATGCCCTCGTGGTCGACGCCTTCCGCGTACGAGGCGCGCAGCACGACGAGGTGCAGCCCGCCGTAGGGGTGGTATTCGGTCCCCGGGCCGTCGGCGTCGAGAATGTTGTCGTGCGGGACGAACAGGCCCTTCGCGCCGAGCCAGGGCACCTCGCCCTCCATGATCACCGCGACCCCGGCGAGGCGGTTCGTCTTGCCCGTGCCGACCGCTTCGACCGGACCGAGCGTCCCGGGGAAGATGGCGGCGCTTCCCACCTTGACCCGCGGCTCGAACGCGTCGGTGATCTGCGTGAGGCGGGCCGCTTCGCCCGCGGCGACGAGCTCCAGCGTCACGCCACTGAACACCGGGTCGCTGCCCGCGAGCGCGGTCAGCTCCTCCACGGAGACGGTGAGCGTCCCGCCCTGGAACGCGGTTGCGCTTCCCAGCGTGACCGTGCGGACGTCGAACGAGCGGAGCTCCAGGCTCACGAGGGCGCCACCGGGTCGAAGAGCGTCGGCTTCGCGACCGCGGTGGTCACCGCGTGCAGCGCGCCGCGCACGATGCGCAGGCGGAGGTCGTGGTCACGGGCGGAGTCGAGGCCGGGGTCGCCGCACGGGTGCGGGATCTTGATCCCCCGCAGCACGCGCGCCGCGCCCAGCTCCGCCGCGACCGGGCCGATGGCGGAGATCATCGCGGTGGGCAGGCCGGCTCCTTCGAGCTCCGCGGTCATCGCTGCACCGCAGCGATTGCAGGTCCCTCAGGTGGCCGTCAGCAGGACGGCGTCGACCCCCTTGCCCTTGAGATCGGCGGCGATCTCGCGGCCAATGCGCCGCGAGTCGGCGATGGCAGTGCCCACCCCCGCGAGAACGTAGTACTCCGCAAGCACGCCGCCGACCACGCCGGCCTGCTCCAGCTCGCGCAGCGCGTCGAGCGGGACCACGTAGTTCGGGTTGGCGTTGGCGTGGCTGTTGTCGTAGCCACCGTGGATCGACTCGTACTGTCCGGGCTCCATCCGGGACTTGCCCTCGACCGAGTAGGAGCGCCAGGTCGTCGAGTTGGACTGCTTGACCCCGTCCGGATTGCCCTTGGGCACAAGGCCGCCGGTGGTGACGAGAGCGATGCGCGCTTTCTTGAGATCGGCGACGGGCGGAGCGGGCTTGACCGGCGGCAGGGCCGGAAGCGGCAACTCGGTCGTCCATGTCGCGCCGGTGAGGCGCGCGAGGAGCATGTCGACCGCGCGCTCGGCCGCGGACGCCGAGTGGAAGGCGGCGCGACGGACGCCGCGTGCGTGGTAGCCCTCGGTCTCCGCCGGTCCGATCGTCTCCTTTGCCGCGAGGCGGAGGGCGAACTTGGCGAGGCGCCCGAGCGTCTCGGTCATGCCGAGCGCCGTGGGCGAGGTCGGCAGGATGTAGACCTTGGACTTGTAGACGTCGATCCCGGGGCTTTCCTCGTTGAGGGCGGTGACGGCCGGGATGCTGAGCTTGGCGGCGCGGAGGCAGACCTCGCCGCAGGCGAGACCGTAGCGGCCGGCGTTGAACGCGGGACCGGCGACGACGACGTCGGGCTTCAGGCGCTGGAGGTGCGCCTCGACCTCGTCGCCGAACGCGGCGAGGTCCGCGGCGGCTTTGTTGTCGCCGCAGATGATCGTCGCGGTCACCTTCGCGGCGGCGCCGAGCTCCTTCTGCAGGCCCGCGCCGGGACCGACCGGCCCGTCCGCGACCGAAAGCGGGGTGTCCCCGGCTTCCTCGCCGCCGATCCGACCGAAGAACTGATTGAGGTAATGGACGACCGAGATCATGCGGCGGCGGCCACCGGTGAGCGGAGCGGCTCGATCACCCGCCCCATCTGACGAATGCCGTCGGCGTAGTGCTGGTACGGGGCGTCCTCGACGGGCCGCGGCAGCTTGAGGCGGAAGCCGGTGACCTCGGGGAACTTCGCCGCGATGCTGCGCAGGCGCGTGACGCACTGCTCCGGCGTACCGGCGACGGCGAAGTTCGACAGGATGTCGTCGGAGATCATCGCCTCGAGGTGCGGCGGGACGATGGTCTCCTTCCACACGTTCGACTGCGACACGAGGCCCTCCTGGAGCTCCTTGGGGAGGTTCGGCTCGGGCGAGATGCTCTCGCCAATGGTGCCCTTGCGCTCGGCCAGCACCGCCCAGACGATGGTCTGCTCCGCGTTGCGCGACGCTTCGGCGCGCGCCCACGCGGCGTCGTCGGACACGGAGAGCGTGATGGAGAGATCGATCTCGAGCGGCTCCATGCCGGGCGTGCGCCGCTTCGCGCCGGCGAGCACGCGGTCGATGTCGGCCCTCTGGCGCTTCGGCTCGAGCGCGAGCGAGGCGAGGTGCGCGATGTCGGCGATCTCGCCGGCAAGGCTGAGCATCTTGGGCCCGCGCGCGGCAATGAGCACGGGCACGGGCGGCGGGATGCGGCAGTCGAGGCCCACGTTGTGGAGCTTCACGACCTGCCGTCCACGGTGACCCGCTCGCCAGCCCAGATCCGCCGGGCGGCCTCCACGGACTCGCGCACGCCCGCGAGCGGGTGCTTCGGGTCGTGCCCCCAGTGGGCCTTCGCGATCTGCGTCGCGCCGTTGCTGCCGGCGCCGATGCCGAAGATCGCGCGGTCGCCGGACAGGTCGGACATGGTCGCCCACGCCGACGCCATCAGGCCGGTGTCGCGGGTGTACGGATTGACCACGAGGCTCTCCACGTTGAGCCGCTCCGTGCGGAGGAGGCATGCGGTCATGACCGAGATGCACTCGAAGTGGTAGAGGAGGTCGGCCACCGCGTAGCGGTCGAAGCCGGCCTCATTGGCCACCACCGCGAGATCACCGATCTCGCGGACCGAGTGCGTCCAACCGGTCGCCGGGAAGTTGCTGAAGGTGAGCTTCAGCTTCTCCGGTTTCACGGCCAGAGGACTTTGCCGTCCTTGAGCACCTTGTCGACGAACGTGAGATCGACGATCTCGTCGAGCGTCGGCTTGGACTTGATGATGTTCCGCGAGGAGAGCAGGTCCAGCTGGTCGGTCCACTGCTTGGCGGTCATGTAGCCGACGCCCTTCGTCGCCGCGATGCCGGCCTTCATCTGCGGCACGGTGACGTCGTAGAGGAACTCGTGCTGCGCGGCCGTGATCCCCGGGCCCGCGTACTCCCTCGCGATCTGGAGCGACCTCTCCTTGTTCTCGAGGTAGAACTCCGTCGACTTCAGCGTCGCTTTGAGGAAGCGCGTGATGAGGTCCGGCTTGTTCTTCACGTCGTTCGCGTTCACGATCACGGAGGTGCCGATGGGCGGAAAGCCGTAATCCTCGGCCCTGATCAGGTCGACCTCCGTTTGCAGCGAGTTCCTGAGCACAAACGGCTCGTTCCCGACGAGCACGGGCAGCACGTCGACGATCTTGTCCTTCAGCTCCACGGATGAGAAGCCGACGTTCACCTCGGTGATCCTGCTCCGGTTGACGCCCTGGCTCGCGAGCATGACGAGGTACTCGGTCCACGGGGTGGTCTTGATGCCGACCTTCCTGCCCACGAAGTCCCTGGGGCCCTTGATCGGCTCTCCCTTGCGCACCGCGAAGGCACGGCTGCCCTCCTGGGTGATCAGGGAGATCGCGCGGAGCGGAACGCCCTCGTTGACGAAGTTGACCGGCGTCGCCGCGTCGCTCACCGTGACGGCCTGGTACTGGCCGGTGCCGATGAGCCGGATGCCCGTGGAGTCGGTGGTGAAGTCCCAGGCGATGGCGATGCCCTGGTCCTCGTAGAACTTCATCTCCTTGCCGATGACGAACGGTAGGTTCGCGCCCGCCTGGATCGTGAAGCCGAACAGGAACCGGAACGGGTCGAGCGAATTCCCGGTCGAGGAAGCCGAGGGCGTCTGCTGCGCACACGCGCCCATGACGATCGCCACCGCCGTGGCCGCCGCGCCGGTGAGTGCTGTACGACGCGAGATCCGAGTGTCCAAGGATGCCTCCCGGACGATCCGCATATGCCGTCT
>VGPA01000144.1 GCA_016875665.1 Chloroflexota bacterium
ATCCCTCCGCGCGCAGGAGGAACGGCAGCATCTGCCCGAGGAACTCGGCGGGCCGCTCCGACATGGGCATGTGGCCGCAGCGTTCGATGATCCGCAGCTCGGCTCCCGGGAACACGTCGGTGATGGACGCGGCCTGCGTCACGGGTATGACCGCATCCTCCCGGCCCCACACGCACAGCACCGGTCCGGGGAAGCGACCGGCCCGAGACGCCCACGCGTCCCGCACGCGCGGCCGCACGCCCCGGAACGAGACGCCGGTCCGCAGGACCCGGATGAACTCCCCGAACGACGCGTTCCCATACCGCCGACCCTCCGCGTACATGTGCGGCGGGATCCGGCTCCAGTCAAAGTAGCAAGAGCGCACGACGGGATCGGCGGCCTCGGGCGTGCGCGGGACGAGCGCGAGAAGCTGCATGCCCGGAAGCGTCAGCATGCGAAGCGAGCGCGAGACCTCGAGCCCCACACCGCCGCCCGCGACGAGGGTGAGCGAGCGCGCCCGCTCCGGCACCGTGACCGCCGCCGTGTACACCACCGCACCGCCGAGCGAGTTGCCCACCAGATGCGCGCGGTCCACGCCGAGAGCGTCGAGGGCCGCCTCCACGAAGCGCGCGTAGAACGCGCGGGCCGGATCGAAGTAGCCGCCGCCTCGCGGGCGCTCGCTCTCGCCGAACCCCGGAAGGTCGATGGCGAGCGCGCGGAACCCCCGTTCCGCGAGCGGCGCGAGCACCTCGGTCCAGTTCTCCGCCCAGCCACCCACGCCGTGGACGAGGAGCACCGCCCGCTCCCCCGTCCCCTCCTCCAGCACGCGGGCGCGAAGGCCCAGTGCGCGGATGTCCAGGCGTCGCATCGAACGTATGATGCGGCTCGTGCTGTTCTCCTACCTGTGCGCCGAGGGCGCCGCGCTCCACCGCGACGCGTACCCCCAGGGCGCCCAGTCCAAGGACGCGGACGTGAACAAGTGGGTCGCGATGTTCTCCGGCTCGCCCGCCGTATGCCAGCGCGAGCACCCGGGCCCGCATCGCTGGCTTCCCGACACGGTCGGCGACGAGGAGCGCGTGGTCCGCGGCTACGCCGTCCTGCAGTGGGACACCGCCGGGTTCGATCCCGGGATGCCCAAGCCGAGCGTCGGCGACCGCTTCGACTCGCGCTGGGGCCCGTCGCTCGTCGTCGAGCGCACCGAGGACCCCGCGGCCGGCACCTATCTCCTGCTGCGCCTGTACCCGCACGGCCACCGCGGCAAGCCGGGCGAGACCGGCACCAAGCGGACCGACGTGCGGGCGGAGCTCTCCGGCAAAGTCTGACCAAGAACAGCTTCGCTGTTCGGCTCCGCCTCGCCTTCGCTCCTCGGGCACAGCCCTCGTCACTCGGTCCCAAAGCCTGATCAAGAACAGCTTCGCTGTTCGGCTCCGCCTCGCCTTCGCTCCTCGGGCACAGCCCTCGTCGCTCAGTCCTTTTTCGCGCCGCGTCAGCGGTGCGCGCGGTGCTCCATGTGGTGCGCGTGCACGTGCGCGTCCTCGGCCTCGCGCGGCGGCGTGAAGATCCCCGCGACGTAGGTCCGGCCCGGCGCCTGCGCGTACGTCGAGACGAGCAGGCGCAGGTCGAAGCGCGCGGCAAGGCCCGCGCCCCACCGCTCGCGGAAGACCGTGGCCCACCGGGCGCCCTCGCGCTCGCGCACGAGCCGTGCCATCTCGTGCATCTCCCAATCGAGGACCGGTAGCTCGTGCGCCGCCGCGCAGTCCGCCGTCCCGCACCGGAATCGCGCGCGAAGCGGGAGCTGGATGACGTCGAAGTCGACGGGCTGGACGAAGCCGGCCGTGGGCCCGCCCTCACGCGCCGCGGAGAGGAATGCCTCGAGCGAGCCGGCCACGTGCGGGCGGACGAACGGCCAGCGGAGGCGCCAGCCGTCCTTCGCGTCGACATAGGCCGTCGCGACCGCTTCCCCTTCGAGGACCCGCGCGTCGGGCCGCGGGTCCAGCGGTGCGGGCGCGAGGTCGCCGCGCACCCACGACCACCGGAGCAGCGGGGGGTCGGTGTCATTCGCCTTCCATGGGAACGGAGATACGCGCAGGAGGGTCCCGGTCTCGCGATCCACGCCAATGACGGACGGACGCTCCACCGGGAAGTCGTTCGCGGCCACGGTCTTGGCCACCACGAGGAGGTCGCGGGCTTCGGTCACGTCCCGATTGTCCGATACTCGACGGATGGACTCGAACGAATCCCGCGACGCGACGATCCTTCAAGAGATCGAGCCGGCGGTCGCGCGGCTCATCGACCGCCACGAGGCGATCGCCAAGGAGTGGTTCCCGCACGAGTACGTGCCGTGGAGCCTGGGCCGCGACTACGACAAGGAGCCCTGGACGCCCGACCAGTCGCGCCTCGAAGGCGTCGCCCGGACGTCGTTCGAGGTGAACCTGCTCACCGAGGACAACCTCCCGAGCTACCACCGGCTGATCGACCGCCTCTTCGCGAAGGGCGACGGCGCCTGGCGGCACTGGATCAACCGCTGACCGCGGAGGAGGGCCGCCACGCGATCGTCATCCGTGACTACCTGACCGTGACCCGCGGGGTCGACCCGGTCGCGCTGGAGCGCGACCGGATGAGCACGATGCTCAAGGGGTACGACCGCGAGATGGGCGCTCTCGAGGGCCTCGCGTACACCGCGCTCCAGGAGCTGGCGACGCGCATCTCCCACCAGAACACCGGCCGCTTCTCGGGCGATCCTGTCGCGGACCGGATCATGGCGCGGGTCGCGGCTGACGAGAACCTGCACATGGTCTTCTACCGGGACGCGTTCGGCGCGGCGCTCGAGGTCGCGCCCTCAGCCGCGGTCGCGGCGTTGGAGCGCCAGATGCTGTCGTTCGCCATGCCCGGCGAGGGCATCGCCGGATTCGCGCGCAAAGCACGCTCGATCGCCGAGGCCGGCATCTACGACCTGCGCATCCACCACGACGAGATCGTCCAGCCGCTGCTCAAGCACTGGGGCATCTTCGAGATCCCCCGCCTCGACGCCGCCGGCGAGGCGGCCCGCGAGCGCCTCCAGGCGTTCGTGACCCGCCTGGACGAGACGGCTCGCCGGTTCACCGAGCGCCGCGCGGCCCGACTCGACGCCGCACGCGCCTAGAACCTGGTGCGCATCTTCCCGTTTTGCGTCCCGCCGTACGACAACGGCACGTACATCGTGGCCGACGAGGCGGGCGATGCGCTCGTGATCGACCCCGCGCAAGGCGAGCGGGTGGTGCTCGCGGCCGTGCGCGAGGCGAAGCTGAACGTCGTCGAGATCCTCAACACCCATGGCCACGGCGATCACGTCTTCGACAACGGGCCGGTCAAGGAGGCCACGCAGGCCCGCCTCGCGATCCACCGCGCGGACGCCTACCGGCTCGGCCCGGAGTATCTGACGAACTGGCTGGGCGAGATGAAGCGCTGCGACCCGGACGACCTGATCGACGAGGGGCCGCTCACGTACGTGAAGGACCTCCGCCTCGTGGCCCTCCACACCCCCGGCCACACGGAAGGCTCCACCTGCTTCCACCTGCCCGACGAAGGCATCCTCTTCAGCGGAGACGTGCTCTTCAAGGGCAACGTCGGCAGGGTGGACCTTCCCGGCGGCGACGCCGCGGCGATGGAGCGGAGCCTCGCCCGCGTGGCGGGCCTGGCGCCCGGGACGCGCGTCTACCCGGGCCACGGCGAGCCGACCGTGCTCGCGAACGAGCTCGGCTGGCTGCGGGGGTTCCGCTTCGGCCGGTGACGCCGCCCCGCGCGCGAGCGCGGCCCAGACCCAACGGCTAGTCCGACACCCCGAGCACGTTGAAGCCGTTGTCGGCAAAGATCGTGTCCCCGGTCACCGCGCGCGAGAGGTCGCTCGCCAGGAACACGGCGACGTTGCCCACCTCGTCCTGCGTGATGTTCCGGCGCAGCGGGGCCTTCTCTTCCATCAGGTCGCGGGCGGCGGAAATGCCCTGCACCGCGCTCGCGGCGAGCGTCCGCAGGGGGCCGGCCGAGATGCAGTTCACGCGGACGTTCGACGGGCCGAGGTCCGCGGCGAGGTAGCGCGTGCCCGCCTCGAGCACGGCCTTCGCCATGGCCATCGAGTTGTACGACGGGACCACGCGCTCGACCGCGTTGTACGTGAGCGACATGACCGACCCGCCGCCGGCCTTCTCGAACAGCGGCAGGGCGCCGCGGCACACCGCGATGAGCGAGTACGCGCTCACCTCGATCGCGAGCTTGAATCCGTCCCGCGAGATCTGGTGGAACCTGCCGCGCAGGTCCTCGATCGCGGCGAACGCGATGGAGTGGACGAGGATGTCGGCGCCGCCCCAGGCTTTGTCGATCGCGCCGAAGAAGGAGTCCAGCTCTTCCTGCTTGCCCACGTCGCACGGGAGGACCGGCATCGACTCGTGGCCCGGCAGCGTCGCGACGAGCTTCTCGACGTTCT
>VGPA01000145.1 GCA_016875665.1 Chloroflexota bacterium
CGCGCCGAGCGGACCGGTCGCGCCGCCGCGCATGATCGCAAGGCGCGCTTCGCTGTCGCGCGCGCCGGCGAGTCCATCGACCGTGTCGGCGAGGCCGTCGAGGTGGAGCCCGCCCGTGACGGCCGCGAGCGCGACGAGCGCCGCGACCGCGGCGACCGATCTCGGGAGGACCGTCTCCGCGGCGAGCAGGACGGCGGCCGAGGCCGCACCGGACAGCAGTCCGGCGAGCGGGAAGGCGGCGACCGCCCACGGCCCGGGGCGACCCGTGCCGAGCGGGAGAACCGTTAAGAAGCCGATGGCCGCCAGCAAGGACTACCCCTTTCACGCGAGAGGTAGTGGTCCGCACGAGGGCCGGCGACCTGGCTCGCAGCTCGCGCTGCTCACAGTGGCGGGACCGCGCCGGGATCGCACCGGCTTCGCGAGTCACCCTCGTGCTTCGCGCGCTCCCCCTGGGAGCGGGCTCACTCTACGACGTCGACGTCCGGCGGCTCCACGAGCGCTGAAAGGGAAAGGGCCGGCGCCGCTCCCTGCGGCGCCGGCCCTGCGCTCGTCGCGAAAACGGCTACTTGAAGTAGTAGGTCTGCGCCATCGCGGTCACCGGGGTGAGCAGCACGTTGGTGTTCAGGAACCGGGCCGGGATGTTGCCCATCGTGTTCTTGGCGATGCGGATGCCGGCGGTGAGCTCTCCGGTCACGAGGCCGATGCCGAAGACGTTGTCGGCCGCCATGACGATGAGCTCCTTCCCGATCTTGATGCGCTCCTCGGCCGTCGCCGCGAGCTTGCCCTTGTCGAGAAGCGCCTGAGCCGCCTTGAGCTCCGCGAAGGGCTCCTTGCCCTGCCGGCCCTGCGAGTTGATCCACTGGCCGTACGGCACGCCCATGATCGCGGAGAAGCCACCGCCGATCGGGGTGTGGAAGCCGATGCTGAGGTACGGCTCGTCCGACCCGGCGTTGTTGACGGTCATCTGCGCCTGGTTCGCCTGGATGCGCTGCTGCGCGATGGCGGTGTTCGCGGCCTCGACGGTGAGGTCGACGCCGATCTCTTGCCAGAACCCCTTGACCATCTCGCCGAGCTGGGCCTGGTTCACGAGCCGGTCGACGGCCATGAACGTGAGCGTGAGCCGCTTGCCGTCCTTGCGCAGGCGGAAGCCGGCGGAGTCCTTCTGCGTGAGCCCGATCTTGTCGAGCAGCGCGTTCGCCGCGGCGACGTCGAGCTTGGCCCACTTGTCCCGCCACTCGTCGCCCGGGTAGTACTTGTTGTCCGGCGTGGGCACGAGCGAGCTCGGGATCTCGGTGCCGAGGAAGAAGACCTCGTTGACCTGGCCGCGGTCGATCCCCATCGAGAGGGCGCGGCGGAAGTCCGCGTCGCGGTACAGCTCGCCGAGGACCGGGTCCTCGTCGTAGGCGAGGTTGAGCGCGATCCCGACACCCGCCTGCTGCGGGTCGAGGTAAACCTTGTAGTTCCCGCGGTCCGCGTTCTGGACCAGAACGGGGAGCTGGGCCGGGGTGTACTGGAGCTCCATGAAGTCGAGCTCACCCGCCGTGGTCTTGAGCGCGATCACATCGGTGCTCTGGACGTTGACCTTACGGATGGTGCCGATGTAGGGGAGCTGGTTGCCGTCGGTGTCGACCCAGATGCTGTAGGGGTTGCGCTCGAGGACCATCGAGGTCGGGTCGGTGGCGGGCGTCTTCACCACCCACGGGTACACCACCGGGAGGTCGAGGTTGGAGCGCCACTCCATCTTGAGCTTGATGTTCGCGACCCACCCGTTCTGATTCGCCTGCCGCGCGAGGTTGTCGGCCGCATCCTTGCCCACGTACTTGGCGTGGAACTTCGAGAGGTAGCGCTTCGGAGCGTACGGACCGCCGCGGCCGAGCGGCTGGCGGAACGTCGCGCCCAGGTCGCTGATCGGGCTCGCCATGATCTCGATCAGCAGCGGGTTGGGTTCGGGCGACACGAAACGCACGGTCTCGTTGTCGACCTTCTCCACCGTGATCGGCTTGCCGTTGATCACGAGGTCCGGCAGGCTCGCCGGCTGGATCTCCTTGTTCGAGTAGATGTCCTCGTACCAGAAGATGATGTCGTCGGCGGTGAAGGGCGCACCGTCGGACCACTTCATGCCGCGGCGCAGCTGCACGGTGATCGTGCGGTTGTCCGCGCTCACCGTGAACGAGCGCGCGAGGTTCATGTATCTGGTCGTCCTGTTCGCGGACTTCCTGGCGTATTCCGACCCGTTCACCGCCCAGGCCGAGCGCACTCTGCTCCCGCCGCAGCCGGTCCACCTGTTCGACGAGGGCGCGTTCCGGCCGTTCGTCTACGGCATCACCGGCACGCGTGACGTCACCACCTTCCAGCGCGTGTATGTGGCCGACACCAGCCGCAAGCTGTACCTGAAGCCGTTCGCGGCGGGCTACACGTACCACCTCTTCGGGTTCATCCCGAGCAACACCCACCTGATCGGGCTGGACGGGGCTCCGACGGAGGGCAACCTCTATCTGATCGGAGCCGACCTCTCCGGCCGCGACCTGTTCTCGCGGCTCGTCTACTCGACGCAGACCTCGCTCACCATCGGCCTCGTAGGCGTCGCGCTCAGCCTGTTCTTCGGCGTGCTGCTCGGTGGTATCTCGGGCTACTACGGCGGGGTCGCCGACACCTTCATCCAGCGGACGATCGAGATCCTGTACTCGATCCCCGCGATCCCGCTCTGGATGGGTCTCGCGGCGGCCATGCCGCGCGACTGGAGCGTGCTCCAGATGTATTTCGCGATCACGATCATCATTTCGCTGATCAGCTGGACGAGCCTCGCCCGCGTCGTCCGCGGACGGTTCCTCTCGCTGCGCAACGAGGAGTTCGTCACGGCGGCGGTCCTCGCGGGCGCGGGCACGCGGCGCGTCATCTTCGTGCACATCGTGCCGCTGTTCCTGAGCCACATCATCGCCGCGACCACCCTGGCGCTCCCCGCGATGATCATCAGCGAGACCGCCCTGTCCTTCCTGGGCATCGGGCTGCGCCCGCCGGCGATGTCGTGGGGCGTCCTCCTGCAGCAGGCGCAGAACATCCAATCGGTCGCGCTCTCGCCGTGGCTGACGTTCCCGGCGATCCCGGTCACGATCGCGATCCTCGCGTTCAACTTCCTCGACGACGGGCTGCGCGACGCCGCCGACCCGTACGGGGTGTAGCCGGGGCGCCACCCTTGACATCGTGCGGGCGTCTGCGGAGACTTAGTACATACTATGTTCGTGACTAAGGGGCACCGAACAGTGCAGCGCCGCACCGTCCTCCGCGGCGGCCTCGCCGCCCTCGCCGGCACGGCGCTCGCTGCGTGCGCGCCCGACTCGAGGAGCGCGCTGAGCAGGCTCGTGCTCGCGGTGCAGCCCACGGCGACCGCCGCGACGCTCTCCGCCGACGCGAAGGAGCTGGCGACCCGCCTCGGCCAGCGCCTCGGCCGCGGGGTGGAGATCGTCTTCCCCACGACCTACGGCGGCGTCATCGAGTCGCTGCGCTTCGGCCACGCCGCCGCGGGGTTCATGAGCGCATGGCCCGCCCTCCTCGCCCAAAAGCACGCCGGAGCGACCGTCGATCTCGCCGAGGTCCGCGAGGTCGTCATCGGTCAGGACAAGGTCGAGAAGCCCTTCTACTACTCCTACTGGGTGGTCCGGAAGGACAGCCCCGCGGCGCGGCTCACCGACCTGCGCGGGAAGCGCGCCGCGTTCCCGAGCAACCTGTCCACCTCGGGGTACGTCGCGCCGCTGGCGCGGATGATCGAGCTCGGGCTCGTGTCGAGCGCGCCGGGACGCAGCGCCGACCCCAGCGCGTTCTTCGGGCCGGGCAACGTCGTGTTCGCGGGCGGCTACCAGCAGGGCTGGGAGGCGCTCAAGGCCGGGCAGGTCGACGCCACCGTCATCGCGGGCGACGTTTCCGAGAGCCTGTACCGCGAGGTGCTCGCGAACACGAGGGTCGTCGAGCAGCAGGGCCCGATTCCTTCGCACGCGGTCGTCCTCTCGAAGGAGCTCGACGGCCAGACGCGCGAGCAGCTCGTCACCGCGCTGCTCGAGCTGGGAACGCCGGAGCTTCGTCCGCTCATGCGCAAGTTCATCTCCGGGATCTTCGTCGGCTTCCAGAAGACGACGGGCGCCGAGCACCTCGGCGCGCTCGACGCGTTCCTCGGCAGCACCCAGCTCGCCTTCGTCGAGACGCTGCCTCGCTAGGAATGGCCCAGACCCGACCGGCGGCCGCCGCCGTGGAGCTGCGCGCGGTCACGTTCGCTTACGCGGGGTCGCGCCCGATCCTGCGTGAGGCGTCGCTCGAGGCGCCCTCCGGGAGCATCACGATGCTCCTCGGCCGCAGCGGGGCCGGGAAGACGACGGTGCTGCGGCTCGCGCGCGGCCTCCTGCCGACGTCGGGCGGCGCCGTGCGCGTGCT
>VGPA01000146.1 GCA_016875665.1 Chloroflexota bacterium
GCCGCGTCGGTCGCCTCGACGTCGTGGCCGTCGACCACGGCGGCGTCCCAGCCGAACGCCTCGATCCGCCGCACGTATGCGGCCGTGTCCCAGCCGAGCATCGTCTCGCCGCGCTGGCCGAGGCGGTTGACGTCGATGAGCGCGGTGAGGTTGCCGAGCTTCTCGTGCCCGGCGTGCGCGAAGGCCTCCCACATCGAGCCCTCGGCCATCTCGCTGTCGCCGCACACCACCCAGACCTGGCCGGGCGAGCGCAGCAGACGCAGGCCGAGGGCCACGCCCACGCCGATGGGCAGACCCTGCCCCAGCGAGCCCGTCGCCACGTCGACCCACGGCAGCACCGGAGTCGGGTGCCCCTCGAGGTCGCTGCCGCGCTTTCGGAACGTGAGGAGCGCGGCGTCGTCGATCACGCCGGCGGCGCGGAACATCGCGTACACGAGCGGGGAGGCGTGGCCTTTGGAGAAGATCAGCCGGTCGTTGGCGAGATCCTTCGGCGTCGACCAGTCGTACGCGAGGTGCCCGCCGAGGAGCACCGCGATGAGGTCCGCGGCGGAGAGCGAGGAGGTGGGGTGACCGGATCCGGCGGCCGTCGAGGAGCGGATGCTGTCCGCACGGAGCTGGCGCGCGAGGCTGCGGGCCACCTCGATCGCGGAGGCCGCGGCGGCCGTCGTCATGCCCTGACCATACCGCACAATTCGAGTGCTCAAGGAGGGCTGCATGGAACTCGGTCTGTACGGACTCGGCCGCATGGGCGGCAACATGGTGACGAGGCTCGCGCAGGGCGGGCACCGCGTGGTCGCGGGCAACCGCAGCGACGGGCCGGTCAAGGAGGCGGTCGCCCGCGGCGCGGTGGCGTCGACCGGGATCGCCGACATGGTCGCCAAGCTCGCCGCCCCGCGCGTGCTGTGGTCCATGGTGCCCTCCGGCGACGTCACCGACGCGACCCTCGACGAGCTCGCGCGGCACGCAAGCAGGGGCGATGTCCTGATCGACGGCGGCAACTCGAACTTCCGCGACTCGATGCGCCGCGCGGAGAAGTACGCCGCGCAGGGCTTCGACTTCCTCGACGTCGGCGTGTCGGGCGGCGTGTGGGGCCTCGAGGTCGGCTACTGCATGATGGTCGGCGGACCCAAGCGCGCGGTCGATCTGGTGAAGCCGGCGCTCGACACGCTCGCGCCGCCCAACGGCTGGGGCCACTTCGGCAAGAACGGTGCGGGCCACTTCGTGAAGATGGTCCACAACGGCATCGAGTACGGGATGATGCAGGCGTACGCGGAGGGCTTCGAGCTGCTCCACGCGAGCGAGTTCAAGCCGGACCTCAAGCAGGTCGCGGATCTCTGGATGCAGGGCAGCGTCGTCCGCTCGTGGCTGCTCGAGCTCGCCGGACGCGCCTTCGCGCAGGAGGGCAACGACCTCGCCGCGATCAAAGGCCACGTCGCGGATTCGGGCGAGGGGCGCTGGACCATCGAGGAGGCGATCCGCCACTCGGTGCCGATGACCGTGCTCGCGCACGCGCTCTTCGCGCGGTTCACCTCCCGGCAGGAGGACTCGTACGCGATGAAAGTGAACGCGGCGCTGCGCAACCAGTTCGGCGGCCACTCGGTCGAAAAGGCGTGAGGCTGGGGACGCGCGGTCGACAGGGTCGCTAGCACGATGACCGTGCCTGTCAACCCCTTGCGTGAAGGCTTGCGCCTCGCGCGCACGCCCGACCCCGCGGCGGTCGTCATCTTCGGCGGCTCCGGAGACCTGACCTCGCGCAAGCTCATGCCGGCGCTGTACGACCTGGCGCACCTGCGCCAGCTCCCCGCGGCGTTCACGATCATCGGCGCCGCGCGGGGAGCGATGAGCGACGAGGCGTTCCGCGCGGAGATGCACGACGCGGTCGCGGCGTTCAGCCGGCACCGGCCCCTGAACGAGGAGGTGTGGGGGTCGTTCGCGTCACGGCTCCGCTACGTGTCCACGGGCGGGACCGGCGGCTACGACGAGCTCAAGCACGCCCTCGAAGCGAGCGACGCCGAGCACGGGACCGGCGGCAACCGCCTGTTCTACCTCGCCACGCCGCCCGCGGCGTACGCGCCGATCGTGCGCTCGCTCGCGCAGGGCGGCGCGGCGCGCGGCGGAGGCTGGTCGCGGGTCGTGGTCGAAAAGCCGTTCGGCCGGGACCTCGCCAGTGCACACGCGCTCACCGAGGCGCTCTTCGAGGTGTTCCTCGAGCGCGAGATCTTCCGCATCGACCATTACCTCGGCAAGGAAACCGTGCAGAACATCCTCGTCCACCGCTTCGCCAACGGGATCTTCGAGCCGCTGTGGAACCGGCAGTACGTGGACCACGTACAGATCACGGTGGCCGAGTCGCTCGGGGTCGAGGAGCGCGCCGGCTATTACGAGCAGGCGGGGGCCATCCGCGACATCGTGCAGAACCACCTGCTGCAGCTGCTGACGCTCGTCGCGATGGAACCGCCGGCCGCGTTCGACGCGGACGCCGTGCGCGAAGAAAAGGTGAAGGTGCTGCGCGCGCTCCGACCGGTCGCCGCGGCGGATGTCGCGGCGCGCACCGCACGCGGCCAGTACGGCGCCGGCTTCGTGGACGGCGACCGCGTGCTCGCGTACCGGCGCGAGCTCGGCGTCGCGCCGGACTCCGAGACGGAGAGCTACGCCGCACTGGTCTGCTACGTGGACAACTGGAGGTGGGAAGGCACGCCGTTCTACCTGCGGACCGGAAAGCGCCTCCCCAAGCGCGCGACCGAGATCACGGTGCAGTTCCGCATCGCGCCGCACCAGGTGTTCAGCCGGGAGGCGTCCGCCGGCCTGGAGCCCAACGCGCTCGTGATCCGCGTGCAGCCCGAGGAGGGGATCTCGCTCAAGATCGGCGCGAAGGTCCCGGTGCAGGGCGTGCGCATCCGCTCCGTGAACATGGACTTCTCGTACGGCGCGTCGTTCGTGGTCGACTCGCCCGACGCGTATGAGACGCTCCTCCTCGACGCGCTGCGCGGGGACGCGACGCTCTTCACGCGGCGCGATGAGGTCGAGCAGCAGTGGTCGTTCATCGACCCGATCGTCGAGGGCTGGGCCGCGGGAAGCGCACCGCTCGGGACGTACGACGCCGGGACGTGGGGCCCGGTCGAGGCGGACCTCCTCCTCGCGCGCGACGGCCGGACATGGCGCAAGCCGTAGCCGATTGGGGCGTCCCCGCCAAAGGGGTCGCGGCGATCGAGCGCGAGCTCGCGCGGCTCCGCCGCGAGCGTCAGCGCGAAGGCCGCGCGTCGCGCGCCCGCTCCAGCGTGCTCGACCTCATCGTCTTCGCGACGCGCGAGGTGCATGCGCGCCGTGCGGCCGCGTCGATCGCGGAGCTCTCGCGGCGCCACCCCTCCCGCGCGGTGATCGTGCTCGCCGACCGCGACGCTCCGTCCGAGCCGGAGGCCGCGCTCACGGTCCGCTGCGACGTGCCCGCGCCGGCCGACCGCCACGAGCTCTGCTACGAGCAGGTCCTCGTGCGTGCGCGGGGGCCGATAGAGCCGCGCATCGCGAGTGCGGTGATCCCGCTTCTCGTGTCGGACCTGCCCGTGTTCCTGTGGTGGACCGGCACGCCGCCCACCGGCGCGCACCACTTCACGCAGCTCGCGGGCGCATCGAGCCGCGTGATCGTCGACTCCGCCGACTTCGCGCGCGCGGAGGCCACGCTGCCGCGCATCGCGGCGCTCTGCACGGCGGGCCGCGGCCGCTACGGCGTGACGGACCTCTCGTGGACGCGCCTCACCGCGTGGCGCGAGCTGGTCGCGCAGCTGTTCGACGTGGCGGACTTCCGCCCGTATCTCGCCGGGGTGACCGGCCTGCGCGCGAGCTACGCGGTGGACGTGGACGGACGGCAGAGCCACCCGTCGCAGGCGCTCTTGCTGTTCGGCTGGCTCGGCTCGCGCCTCGGCTGGAGCCCGGCCGAGCCGCTCTCGTCGTCGGAGGCCGGCGGCCACCTCTTCCGCGCGCGGCGCGTGGGCGGCGAGCCGTTCCCCGTGCGCCTGCGCCCCCACTACGAGCGCGACCTCGCCCCGGGCGACCTGTCCGGCGTGCGCCTCGAAGCCGCGGCGGGCGGGAGGCACGCGATGTTCGACGTCGATCGCGTCGACCGTGAGCACGTTTGCGTGCGCGTCGCCATCGCCGGCCACCCGGTGCTCGAGCGCGTGCACGTCCTGCCGCCGCCCGGCGTCGTCGAGCTGCTCGGCGAGGAGCTCACGATCATGGCGAGCGACCCCGCGTACGAGGAAGCGCTCGCGGCCGCCGTCTCGCTCGGATGACGGTGGTCGCGGGCCGCTATCTCCTGGAGCGGCGGCTCGACGCGGGCGGGTCGAGCGAGGTGTGGCTGGCCCGCGACCGGACGACGGGCGAGGCGGTCGCGCTC
>VGPA01000147.1 GCA_016875665.1 Chloroflexota bacterium
CGATGCGCTCCGCGCCGCCGCCGAGCGCGGCCAGGGCCCTGCGGCCGCCGGCGAGCTCGGCGTCGAGGCGGCCCTTCCACACGATCGCGTCTCCGCCGATGCGGAGGTACGGAAAGAGGTACTCGAAGTCGGCGCCGAGGCTGCCCACCGCGCGCGCGGTCCCGACGTCGAAGCGTTCCCGGTCCGCGGGCCTCAGTTCCTCCGCGCGCGCGTTGCGCACCTCCACGCCGTCGAGCCCGAGCACCGCGACCGCCTCTTCGAGGAAGCGCGCCTTCTTGCCCACGGACTCGACCAGCAGCAGGCGCGAGCCCGGGAGCGCGATGCGCAGCGCCAGCCCGGGGAAGCCGGCGCCGGCACCCACGTCGACGATGCGCTCGCGGCCCGTCCAGCGCCGCGACCCGAGCGCGGAGAGGGAGTCGAGCACGTGCTTGACCGCGACCTCCTCCGGGGCGGTGATCGCCGTGAGATTGACCGACCGGTTGCGCTCCAGGAGAAGCTCCGCATAGCGGGCGAACTGGTCGATCTGCGCGGCCGTGAGCGTGGCGCCGGCGCGCGCGGCGCTCTCGCGGATGGCGCGGAACGGCGACGTGTCGGCGGCGGCGGGCATCGTGGCTATCGTAGGCGCGAGTTGCGGCCACCGGACGACGTCGCGCGCGTGCTCATCGACGAGGGGACCATCGCGCGCAGGGTCGCCGAGCTCGGCGAGCGCATCACCGAGGACTACCGCGGCCGCGACCTCGTGCTGGTCGCGATCCTGAAAGGTTCGCTCACGTTCACCGCCGATCTGATGCGGCGGATCGCGCTGCCGCTCAGCGTCGACTTCCTCGAGGCGTGCTCGTACGGGTCCAGCACCGATTCGAGCGGCGCCGTGCGAGTGCTCAAGGACCTCGCGAACCCGATCGAGGGCCGCGACGTGCTCATCGTGGAGGACGTGCTCGACAGCGGGCTGACGCTCAACAAGGTCACCGAGCACCTCCGCGCGAAGAGCCCCGCGTCACTGCGGCTGGTCACCCTGCTCGACAAGCCGGCGCGCCGGCGCGTCGCGATCACCCCCGACTACCGCGGGTTCGAGATCCCGAACGAGTTCGTCGTCGGCTACGGCCTCGACCACGCCGAGCGCCACCGCAACCTGCCGTTCATCGGAGTGCTGCGCCCGGAAGCCGCGAACCGGGGATAGCGAGCGGCGTCGACCCGCGGACGCGAGTCGCCGCCGACTCGGCCGCTAGGTGATGAGCTGTGGCGCGGGCGCGATCGGCAGCTGGAACGTCACGACCGTGCGGTCTTCGCTGCGCGCGGTCTGCGCGACGCCCCCGAGCAGCCCGAGCCGCTCCGCGCGCGTGAGGCCCGCGGACTCAGCGGCGACGGCGGTCTCGGCGCCGTCGCTCTGCAGTGGGATCTCGAGCGCCTCGTCGCGCCAATCGAGCGCGAGGGCGACCTCCCTCGCCCCAGCTCCCTGAACGCGCTCGGTGAGCGCGTCCTGCACGAGGCGGAAGATCGCGACCTCGTCGCCCGCCGGCAGCCGCCGGTCGCGGCCGGCGCTCGACAGGTCGATCTTGGTGCCGTGCTTCTCGGCGACCGTCTGGACGTAGCGGCGCAGCGTGGGGACGAGCCCGAGGTCGTCGAGGATCATCGGGCGCAGCTCGAAGATGAAGCCGCGCAGCTCCTGGAGCGTCTTATGGACCATCGACCGGAGCGCCGCGAGCTCCGCCGTGGCGGCGGGCGTGTTGCCGTTCTGGAACACGCGCTCGCTGATCTCCGACTGGAGCACCACGTTGGCCATGGCCTGCGCCGGGCCGTCATGCACCGCGCGCGCGATGCGGCGCCGCTCCTCCTCCTGCGTCGCCATCACGGCGCGCAGGAGACGGGTCTCGCCGGCGGGGGCATCCGCGGCCGGGTTGCCCGAAGCGGGACCGGGAGAGCCCCCTCGAGGACGGCGACGAGCCGCTCCAGGAGCGTGCGTTTGGCCTCGAGCGACGCGAGCTCGGTGGCCATGGCCGCGCGGCGCTCGAGCGCCTGCGCGTGGCCCTCGGCCGCGGACAGCGCCTCAGGAGGAAGCGTGCCCTTCTGGCTGAGGTCGACGAGGCGGGCGGCCGCCTCCTCCTCCTTCGCGTGCGCGCGCCCGACTTCGGCGCGCATCGACTCGACGAGGACCGTGATCTCGCGGAGCTCCGCGGCGACCGAAGCGCGGTCGGTCACGCCTCCGGCCCCTTGATCCAGCCCTGGCGCATCGCGTAGACGACGGCCTGCGTGCGGTCGTTGACCGAGAGCTTGCGCAGGATGCTCGACATGTGGTTCTTCACCGTCTGCTCGGAAATGGCGAGCGCATAGGCCACCTCCTCGTTCGTACGGCCCTGCGCGATGCTGTCCAGGATCTGCACCTCGCGCGGCGAGAGCGGCGAGAACACCTTGGCCGACCCCGGCCCGTACACGGAGAGCTCGCGGAGCTCGGCGAGCACCTTCGACGCCACCGCCGGCTTGTTGAACACCTTCTCGTTGATCATGAACTGGCCGGACCGGACCCGGCGAACGGCATCGATCAGCTCGGCGGGCTCGCAGTCGCGGCTGAGGTACGCGGCGGCGCCGGCGCGGATCGCGTCGAACAGGGTCTGCTCCGCGTCCTCCGCGGCGATGATCACGACGCCGACGTGCGGCAGGTCGCGCCGGATGCGCGCCGCCGCCTCCGTCCCGCTCACCGGATGCAGCTCGGCTTCGATCACCGCCACGTCGGGCTCGGTCTCGAGGGTCTTCGCGACCGCTTCCTCGGCATCGTGCACGGACGCGACGATCTGCATGTACTGCTCGCTCGCGAGGATTTGCTGCAGGGCAATGAGGGTCAGACGCCCCGCGGCGAGCAGCACTCGCGTCTCCACGCGCCGCTCGACGCGGACCTCCGGCTTCTCAGACACGGGCATCCTCCCGGGGGAGGGGAACGTGGATCGTCACCGAGGTGCCCTCGCCCTGGACCGAGCGCACCTGGAGCGTCCCGCCGACGAGCTCGGCGCGCTCGCGCATGGAGAGCAGTCCGACGCAGGCCGGCTGGCGCGCGGCCTTGACCAAGTCGAACCCCACGCCGTCGTCCGTGCAGTGGAGCTGCCGGCCGGCCGGTGTTCGCTGCCACACGAGCTCGACATGGCCGGCATGCGCGTGCTTGTGCGTGTTCTGAAGAGCCTCCTGCATGACCCGGTATACGGCGAGCTCCTGCATCGGCGCGAGCCCGGCTTCCGCGGTGTCGAGGTGGCAGGCAACCACGAGACCGTGGCGCGCTTGGTACTCCGTCGCGAAATTGCGGAGTGCCTCCGCGAGCCCCACCACGGAGAGCTCCGGCGGACGGAGATCGTAGATCATGACCCCCGGGGGCTTCCGAGCGCCTCGGGGACTTTAGGGCACATCGATCAGTACGAACCCGGACCCGGCCGCGGCGATCCGCCAGCCGAGCTCGCGCGTACGCACCGCGATCGGGTCCCGGGGCCGGACGAGCAGCTGCCGGATCCCCCGGCGTGCGACCACGTCCCGCCAGCCCGGCCGCGCCGAGACGACGGTTCGGTAGTCCTCGATCACCCCACTGAGAAAGGGCGTAAGACGCCCGTCGATGAACACCGGAGTGGCGGGGACAGCGAAGGCGAGGTACCCGCCCCAGTCGTAGTGGTTGAACAGGCCCGGCCCCGGCCGGAGGGACGCGACCGCACCCGCCGGATAGTCCTCGAGATTCGGGCGCTCCGGCGCGGCGAGGATGCCGGCAAGGGGCATGGCGAGGCCGGCCGCGGCGAAGAGCAGCGCCAGGGCTCTGGGCGGCGCACCGCCCAGCGGGCCGCCGCTCATGCGAACGGCGCTCGTCACCGAACGGAGTGAGTCGCGGAGCGCCGGAAGGCGCTCAGCGACGAACGGGGCGGCGGCGATCGCGAAGAACGGCACCTGCCGCTGCGCGGTGAGCCCCAGCAGGAACAGCGGCAGCAGGAGCACGAGGTCCGCCCTCGAGGCCGGACGGCGCAGTGCCGCGAACGCGGTCATCGCGAACGCGATGGCGAACAGGGCGCCGGGCGCGGTTCGCGGATCCGGCACCGCCCACTCCTGGATCTCGCGCGGCGGTGCGGTGAGGTGCAGGCCCGGCACCGTCCACGACCCGAGGCCGGCAGGCGTGAGCAATCCCGCCCCGGCGACGCCCGCGGCGACGGCGAGATAGCCGCGCCAGGCCCGCGGCGTGGAGAGCGCTCCTTCCGCGCACACCAGCGCGACCAGCACCACACCGAGCGCGAACGAGCCGTGTAGGTTCGCCCACACCAGCGTGAGCGGGATCGCCCACCCGAGCGCACGAGGCCCGCGCGCGCGCGCGCGATGGAGCAGCACCACGAGCAGCGCGAAGCAGACGAACCCGAAGAGCTG
>VGPA01000148.1 GCA_016875665.1 Chloroflexota bacterium
GGGAGCGGTCCGTCCCTGTTCGCGGTCGCCGGCGCGCGCGGCGCCGCCCTCGCAACCGCGCGCCGCCTCAAGCGGGCCGGGCTCAAAGCGCGTCCCGTGCGGATGGCCGTCGAGTACTTTTGACCTGCCACTGGGGCGTGGCCAAGCGGTAAGGCTCGGGACTTTGGATCCCGCATCGAAGGTTCGAATCCTTCCGCCCCAACCGCCGATCCACGATCGTGGGGTGCCCGCCTTCAGCGGAAGCCCTTTACGCGACCTCCCGCCTGATCGAGAGCGCCGCGCCGACCAGCGCGGCGACGCCGAAGGCGGCCATGATCGCGAGGTCGCGCAGCACCAGCCCATCACCGAGCGGGTAACCCTTGACCATCACCGCGCGGAGCGCCTCGATCGCGTAGGTGAGCGGCATCGCGCCGGCGAGCGGCCGGAGCAGGTCCGGAAGGCGGTCGACCGGCACGAGGAGCCCGGAGAGGAAGCCCTGGGGCAGGATGACGAGCGGGATGAACTGCACCGCCTGGAGCTCGTTTCGCGCGTAGGCCGAGACCAGCAGTCCGAGCGCGACCGCGATCGTCGCGACCCCGGCCGCGACGACGAAGATCGCGCCGATGCCGCCGCGGTACGAGACGCCGAGCACCGCGATCGTGAAGACGATCAGGATGACCGCCTGCAGCAGCGCGAACAGCGTGAACCCGGCGAGGTAGCCGGCCACGAGCTCCCCGCGCGTCAGCGGGGAGGCGAGGAGGCGCTCGAGGGTGCCGCTCGTGCGTTCGCGCAGGAACGAGACCGCCGCGAGCAGGAACATGAAGAAGAAGCCGAAGTAGGCGATCAGTCCCGGCGCGAGCGAGTCGAGGAGCGAGGCGGAGGGCCCTCCGTAGAGGTATTCCACCGGGGGTGCGGGGGTCGCCGGTCCGAGCGCGGCGGCGAGCGCGCGGGTGAGCGCGGTCAGCGTGCCGCTCGTGCGAGTCGGATCGGAGCCCTCCACGATCACGCGCGGCGAGCCCGCGAGCACGACGACTGCGTCCGCCGACCCGTCGCGGAGCGACGCCACCGCCGCGTCAAGGCCGGCGCTTCGCACGCTGAGTCCCGCCGCCCGGCTGAGGGAAGCCGTCAGCGCGGCGGCCGGCGGTGTCGCGCCGTCGCCCGCGATCACGACGCGGACCGAGGCGGGGTCCACCGAGCCCCAGAGCGCGCCGATCAGCGACATGATCAGGATCGGGGCCGCCACGAGGAGGCCGAGCGAGCGGTGGTCGCGGCGGAATTGCGAGGCGATGCGCCCCGCCACCGCGGCCACGCGACGCACGCTCATCGCGACGCCTCGGCCAGGATCAGGAACGCGCTTTCCAGATCCGCTGCGCCGGCGCGCTCGACGAGCCGGGCGGCGCTGCCCTCCGCCACGATCGCGCCGTCGCGGATCAGGCCCAGCCGGTCGCAGCGGGAGGCCTCGTCCATGACGTGGCTCGACACAAGGATCGTCGTGCCGGCCGCGGCGAGGCTGCGGAAGTGGTTCCAGAACTCCCGCCGCTGCACCGGATCGACGCCCACGGTCGGCTCGTCCAAGAGCAGCACGGACGGCGCGTGGAGCAGCGCCGCGGCGAGGGAGACCCGGCTGCGCATGCCGCCCGAGAGCGTGTTCACCGGCGAGGTCCGGCGATCCGCGAGATCGACCGTGGCGAGCGCGTCGGCGATGCGCGGGCCGGCAGCCCGCACCCCGTTCAGCGCGGCGAAGAAACGCAGGTTCTCCTCGACCGTCAGCTCGCCGTAGAGCGCGGCGGCCTGCGTCATGTAGCCGACTTGACCGTCGGCGACGGCCCGCGACGGGCTGCGCCCCAGCACCTCGATCGAGCCCGATTCGGGACGGATCAGCCCGGCGAGCGTGCGGATGAAGGTCATCTTTCCTGAGCCGTTCGGGCCGAGAAGGCCCACGATCTCGCCACGGGCGACGTCCAGGTCCAGCCCGGCGAGCGCGCGGACACGGCCGAACGTCTTGGTCACCCCGCGCGCCTGGATGGCCGGGGACGGCATCGCCGGCATTCTGACCGATTAGCCTTCGCTCGTGGCAGCCGCCGTCGCTTTCGTCCTGGCCGCGGGGCTCGGCACCCGCATGCGCTCGCGGGTGCCCAAGGTGATGCACCCGATCGCGGGACGCCCGCTGCTCGGCCACGTGCTCGCCGCGGTCGCCGAGGTGGGCGCCTCGCCCGTCGTCGTCCTCTCCCGGGAGAGCGATGCCGCGCGCGCCATCCTGCCCGCCGGCACCGCGGTCGCGGTGCAGGACCCGCCCCGCGGCACGGGCGACGCGGTCCGTGCGGGCCTGGCAGCGTGCGCGGAGGCGAGCGCAGTCGCGTTCATCGTGTACGGCGACACCCCGCTCCTCTCAGCCGCGACGCTGAAGCGGCTTCGCGAGGCGCTCACCGGCGGCGCGGTCCTCGCGGTGCTCACCGCCGATGTCGGGCTCGACAACTCGTACGGGCGGCTCGTACGCGGCCGCGACGGCTCGGCCGAGCGGATCGTGGAGGCGCGCGTCGCCACTCCAGCGGAGCGCGAGATCCCCGAGTCCGCGGCGTTCGGGTACGCGGCCGACCTCGCCTGGCTGCGCAGTGCGGTGCCCCGCCTGCTCCCCAACGCGACCGGCGAAATCTTTCTCACCGACCTGGTCGCGCTCGCGCGCGCGGAGGGACGGCGCGTCGCCGCGCACAAGACCGCGGCGGCTGAGGAGGTCCAGGGCATCAACACGCGCATCGAGCTCGCCGCGGCCGAAGCGCTCATGCGGCGGCGGATCCGGGAGCGCCACATGCTCGCGGGGGTGACGTTCCGCGACCCCGAGTCGTCGAGTGTCGACGCCGAGGTCGCGCTCGGCGAGGACGTCGTGGTGGAGCGCGGCTCGCTGCTCGAGGGCCGCACGACCGTCGGGGCCGGCTCGCGCATCGGCCCGTATTCGATCCTGCGCGACAGCACGGTCGGCGAGCGCTGCGTGGTCGAAGCGTCGGTCGTCGAGGGCTCCGTGCTCGAGGACGACGTGCGGATCGGCCCGTTCGGGCACCTGCGGCCGGGTGCGCACCTGGAGAGCGGGGTGGAGCTGGGCAACTTCGGCGAGGTGAAAGCCGCGCGGCTGGGCCGCGGCACCAAGATGCACCACTTCTCCTACGTCGGCGACGCCAGCGTGGGCGAGCGGGTGAACATCGGCGCCGGCACGATCACGCTCAATTACGACGGCGCGAACAAGTCGCGGACCGAGATCGGCGACGATGCGTTCATCGGATCGGACTCACTGCTGCGCGCTCCGATCAAGGTGGGGAAGGGCGCCGCGACCGGTGCGGGCGCGCTCGTGACCAAAGACGTCCCCGACGGGATGCTCTCGGTGGGCATGCCGGCCCGCGCGATCAAGAAGTACGAGAAGCCAAAGCGACGGTGACGGAGCTCGGGCCGGGCGAAGAGAGCCTGATCAAGGTCGCCGCGCTCGCCCGCGCGCGCGCGTACGCCCCCTACTCGAAGTTCAAAGTCGGTGCGGCGATCCGCTCGTCGCGCAACCGCATCCACGCCGGCGCCAACGTGGAGAACGCGTCGTACGGGCTCACCGTGTGCGCGGAACGCGTGGCCGCGTTCGTCGCGGTGAACGCCGGCGACGCGAAGGCCTGGGACGCGATCGCGATCGTCGCCGAGGGCGATGGGCTCCCGACGCCGTGCGGCGCGTGCCGGCAGGTGCTCGCGCAGTTCTCGCCCGCGATGACCGTCATCCTCGCGACCACGGGCGGGGCGCGGAAGGTGACCACGCTCGCCGAGCTGTTGCCCGATCCGTTCAGGCTGGAGGTGGGGACATGAAGGGCAATCGCGGCGGCGTCCGGCGCGTGCTCACCCGGGCCGAGTCGAAGGCGCAGGCGGCTGCGCTCGGGATGGCGATCGGCGCGGTGCTGAAAGGCATGGAGCGCACGGGCATGACGCGCGCCGACATCGCACGGAGCATGAAGACCTCGAGCGCCTACCTCACCACCGCGCTCGACGGCGAGCACGCGATGACCGTGAAGACGCTCGCGTCGCTCGCGTACGCGATGGGGCTCGAGGTCGAGATCGCCTTCAGGAAGCGCGCGCCCGAGCGACCGCCTCGCCGACGCCGTCCCGCCGCGGCTCGCCGTCCCCCGGCCCCAGCGGCGGCGCCTCGAGCCCGGAACGCCGCGCCAGCGGCTCGCGCGCCAAGGCGCCGTCGGCGGTGAACGTTCCGATCTGACGCCGGCTCACTCCGGTGCGGTGGGTCCCAGCTCGGTCACGGTCCCACCTCCAACGCCTCGCACACCGCGATCTGGCTGCCGCCGGGCGTGGGTCCACCGGTGAGCACCAGGAGCCGGCCGCCGGCGGCCGCGACCGCGAGCCCGTGGCGCGGCGTGGG
>VGPA01000149.1 GCA_016875665.1 Chloroflexota bacterium
CGGACCCGGGGGCGGACGCCGGCCTCGCTCTTCTACGCGCATCGACCGAGCCTGCTCAAAGTGAAAGGACGGGACCCCGATGACATCCTCAAAGCGCGCGCTGTCTAACAGGAACGCGGGCCCCACGCGCTAGCCGTCGATCGGTGGCCGGACTCGCAGGGCCCGTCCGGACGTCCAGACGCCCGCCTTGCGGCGGCCGGGGTAGGACCAACGGCGGCTCCGGCGATCGTCGTTTGACACGGAGTCCTCCGCGCGTTCCGTAGACTTCTCGTCGACGAACGGGCGCTGGAGCGCCCAGGACTACGCGGGAAAGGAGTTATCGGATGCTCGACTTCCTCCGGGACGACGAAGGCCAGGGATTGGTTGAATACGCTCTCATCATCGCCGTCATCGCCATCGCGGTCATCGTCGCGATGATCTTCCTCCGCGGCCAGCTGGCGAACATCTTCAGCAACATCGGCAACAACCTCACCTAAGCGGCAAAGGTCTGCAGACATTTGAGAGCGGCCCGGGGCGTGCGCCCCGGGCCGCTCGGTTTCGGCGGTTGCAGATCGGCGGTGGTGGCGCGGCTAGCCTCCGCCCGTGCTGGGGGCCTTCCATTCCCGGGAGCTCCGCCTGCTGTGGGTCGGCCTCGCCACCGCGAACCTCGGCTTCCAGGTCCAGCAGTTCGCGATCGCCTGGATCATCGTCGTCCTCGCCACCAAGGAGGGCGGCCCCGGCCTCGCCGCCTTCTATCTCGGGCTCCGCGGCATCGTCACGCTGGTGCCCGCCCTTGCGGTGGGCCTCGTGGCCGGGTCGATCTCCGACCGCGTCGATCGCCGGCGGCTCCTGATCGCCGGCCGCCTCATGGCGGCGGCGGTGTCGCTCGCGTTGCTCGCGCTCGAGCTGACCGGTGCGACCACGCTGCCGCTGCTCTTCGTGGTGCTGTGCCTGTCGGGGGCGGTGATCAACAGCGACATCCCGGCGCGACAGGCGCTGATTTCGCTCGCGGCACGATGCAGCTCGCCACGACGGTCGGCCCGCTCGTATCCGGCCTCCTCATCGTCCACGTCGGCGTCCCCGGGGCGCTCACGGTCAACCTCGTGCTGCAGCTGGTCTCGGCGGCCGCGATCCTCCCGATGCGCGCGTACCCGGCCGACCCGGGGGCCGCGAGCCAGACGGTGTTCAGCGCGATGCGCGAGGGGTGGGCGTACGCGTGGGTCGCCCCGCCGATCCGCTGGACGCTCACCCTGTGGCTGATCTACGCGCTTTTCGCACAGCCGCTCCAGCAGATGCTCCCGGCGTTCGCGGTCGCCGGGCTGCACGTCGGGATCGCGGAGCTGTCGCTGCTCATGACCGCGCTCGGTACCGGCTCGCTTGCCGCGGCCGTGTTCGTGGGAACGCTCGGCTGGGTGCAGCGCCGCGGCCGGGTCGTCCTCGCGGGGACGCTGCTCGCGGGCATGTTCATCGCCGCGCTCGCGGTCCAGACCGCGCTGGCGCCGGCGATCGTGATCGCCGCGATCCTGGGCTTCATCCAGCAGCTGACCTTCGCCATGGGGATGATCGTGCTGCAGTTCGCGAGCCCGGAGTCGCTCCGCGGCCGGATCCTCGGCCTCCAGACCCTCACGTTCCATGCCATCGCGCCGTTCGGCGGGTTCGCGGTCGGGTCGGTCGCGGCCCTGTTCGGCATCGGCCCGACGCTCGCCGGCGCGGGCCTGATCACGGCGACCCTCGCCGGCATGGTGTTCGTCGCCGCGCCCGAATACCGCCGCTTCCGCTCGGGCCGCGAGCACGCGCCGCCGGAGCCCCGGTACACTTAGCGGACGCGCCTTCGGGCGTGAAAACGCACGCCTCCCCGACCCAGCACGGGACCTCGCCGCAGGGCGCCGCGCGGGGATGACGGGGGCGGAGGAAACAAGGAGAGTCCCCGTGGCCGTCGTCACCATGAAGCAGCTGCTGGAATCCGGAGTCCACTTCGGTCACCAGGCCCGCCGCTGGAACCCCAAGATGCGCCGCTTCATCTTCATGGAGCGCAACGGCATCCACATCATCGACCTCCAGCAGACGCTGACGCGCGTCGAGGACGCCTACGCCTTCGTGCGCGAGCACGCCTCGCGGGGCGGGCAGATCCTGTTCATCGGTACCAAGAAGCAGGCCCAGGAGTCGATCGCCGAAGAGGCCAAGCGCTGCGGCATGCACTTCGTGAACCAGCGCTGGCTCGGCGGGTTCCTCACCAACTTCGTCACGATCCAGAAGCGGATCCACCGCCTGAACGAGCTCACCGAGAAGAAGGACCGCGGCGACTTCGCGACGATGTCCAAGAAGGACGCGCAGCGCCTGGAGGACGAGCTGACCCAGCTCGACCGCTTCTTCTCCGGCGTGAAGGACCTCCGCCGGCCGCCGACGTGCCTCTTCGTCGTGGACCCGCACCGTGAGCACATCGCGGTGACCGAGGCGCGCCGGCTCGAGATCCCGATCGTCGCGATGGTGGACACCAACTGCGACCCCGACCTGATCGACGTGGTCATCCCGGCGAACGACGACGCGATCCGCGCCGTGAAGCTGATCTGCCAGAAGGTGGCGGACGCGGTCATCGAGGGCCGCAGCGAGCACGAGGCGACCCACAAGGAGGCCACGCCCGAGGACATGGGCTTCGCCCCGGCGTCCGCGGGCGGCGAGGAGATCGGCGTTCCGCGCGCCAAGCGCACGCCGCGCGTGTACGAGCCGGAGGAAGAGGAGTACCCGATCGGCGGATACGAGGAAGAGCAGGCGGCCGCCGTCGCCGCCGGCGAGGCCGCGCCCCCACCCGCGGTGGCGGCCGAAGGAGACAGGTAAGTGGCACAGACGATCGGCGCGGGCGACGTGCAGCGCCTGCGAAGTGAAACCGGCGCGGGCGTGATGGACTGCAAGCGGGCGCTCGAGGAGGCGGGCGGCGACTTCGCCAGGGCCTCGGCGCTGATCAAGGAGCGCGGGCTCGCCAAGGCGCAGAAGAAGTCCGAGCGCGACGCGAAGGAGGGCGTGATCGCCGCCTACGTCCACTCGGGCCGGATCGGCGCCCTCGTCGACCTGTCGAGCGAGACCGACTTCGTCTCGCGCAACCCGGCGTTCCAGGAGCTGGCGAACGAGATCGCGAAGCAGGTCGCCGCGATGGCGCCGGCCACCGTGGACGACCTCCTCGCGCAGGCCTACATCCGCGACTCCTCCAAGACGATCAAGGACCTCGTCACGGGCCTCGCGGCGACGACGGGCGAGAACATCCAGGTCCGCCGGATCGCCCGCTACCAGCTCGGCGAGTAATCGCCGGTGACGACCGCCAAGTACAAGCGCGTCCTCCTGAAGCTCTCGGGAGAGGCGCTGCTGGGCGAGCAGAAGTTCGGCCTCTCGCCGTCGTACACGCGCTACCTCGCCGGCGAGATCCGGAAGGTGCGCGAGCTCGGCGTCGAGGTGGCGGTGGTCATTGGCGGCGGCAACTTCATGCGCGGCGCCGCGGTCGCCGAGCAGGGGATCGACCGCGCGACCGCCGATTACATGGGCATGCTCGGCATGGTCATCAACGCCCTCGCGATGCGCTCGCAGCTCGAGGCGGTGGGCGTGGAGACGCGCGTCCAGACCGCGCTCGCGATCGACGCCGTCGCCGAGCCGTACATCCGCCTGCGGGCGATCAGCCACCTGCGCAAGGGCTACGTCGTGATCTTCGCCGCGGGCACCGGGAACCCGTACTTCACGAGCGACACCGCGGCGGCCCTGCGCGCGGCCGAGATCGAGGCGAGCGTGATCCTGATGGGCAAGAACGCCGTGGACGGGGTCTACGACGCCGACCCCAAGGTCCGGAAGGACGCCCGCAAGTTCGACGAGCTCGCGTACCGCGACCTCCTGGACAAGCGCCTCGCGGTCATGGATGCGACCGCGGCCGCACTTGCGGAGGAGCGCGCGATCCCGATCATCGTGTTCGACATCTCGCAAGCGGACGCCATGGTGCGCGCCGCGAAGGGGGAGGCTGTGGGCACGCTCGTCCACTCCAGCCGCTGATGGCGCTCGAGGAGATCCTCAGGGGCGCCGAGGAGCGCATGGCCAAGGCGATCGAGGCGCTGAAGAAGGACGTCTCGTCCGTGCGCACAGGTCGCGCGGCGCCGTCGCTGGTCGAGTCGATCACGGCCGACGCGTACGGCATGCAGACGCCGCTGATCCAGCTCGCGTCGATCAGCGTGCCCGAGCCGCGGCAGATCGTGATCCAGCCGTACGACAAGAGCCTCGTCAAGGCGATCGAGAAGGCGATTCTCGCCTCCGATCTCGCCCTCACGCCCAACAGCGACGGCGCGCTGATCCGCCTGAACATCCCGTCGCTTACCGAGGAGCGGCGCAAGGACCTCGTGAAGCTCGTCCACA
>VGPA01000150.1 GCA_016875665.1 Chloroflexota bacterium
ACGGCGGCAGCCGCGAGTTCTTCACGGCCACGTGCAGCAACTGCGGCGGCGAGGCTCGCGTCCCGTTCCAGCCCCGTGGCGACAAGCCGGTCTACTGCTCGAACTGCTTCGAGCAGGTCCGTCCGTCGGCGTCGCGCGGCCGCTACTAAGCAGACTCCGCACGGGGGCTTCGAAAGGCCGCGGTCTTCGGACCGCGGCCTTTCTGTTCAAACTTCGTCGAGCGAGGCGCGAGCCGCGGCGATGACCTGGTCGATCACGGCCTCATCGTGCGCCGGCGACAGGAACCAGCATTCGAGCGGCGACTCGGCGGGCACCCGCCGGAGCGTATTCGAATAGGCTCCGAGACCCGTGCTCTCCGCTTTCACGGCCATGCGCCACGCCGACTTCCGCCGCCTGTTCTTCAGCATCTCGTTTTCGGAGATGGGCGAGCAGATGGCGACGTTCGCCGTCGGCTGGTACGCGATCCTCCTCGCCCAGGCCGAGGGCAACCCCGCGCTCGGCCCGCTGTACCTCGGATTCCTCGGGATCGCCCGCGCGATCCCGGGCGTGGCGTTCGGCCTCGCCGGCGGAGTGATCGCCGACCGCTTCGACCGGAGGGACGTGCTGATCGGCTCGCAGGCGCTCACGACGGCCGCCGCGTGCGGGATGGCGCTCGCGGCGTTCGGCGGTTGGCTGTCCATCGGCGCGCTCCTGGCGCTCACCGTGATCGGCGCGGGAGCGTGGTCGCTTTCGCTCTCGGCGTCGAGCGCGCTGATCGTGTCCACCACCGGTCAGGAGGACGTCACCAGCGCGATCGGGCTGTGGAACATGAGTGTGAACGTCACGATGTTCGTCGGGCCGCTGCTCGGCGGGATCCTGATCGGGCCGATGGGCATGGGCGGCCTGATGGTGGTGAGGTCGCTGGTCGGCGGCGCGTCGATTCTGCCCTGCCTCGGCATGGGTGCCGCCCCGCCGGAAGGGATGCGCCGCGCCGGGTTCGTGGAGTCGCTTGCCGAAGGGGTCGCGTTCGTGGTGCGCGAGCCGGTCCTGCGCTGGGTCGTGGCCCTGTCCATCCTCGCCTCCATCGGCGGGCGCTCCGTCGTGATGCTGTATCCCGCGTTCGGTCACGAGGTGCTCGGCGTCGGTGCGGTCGAGCTCTCGTACCTCTTCGCGGCGCGCGGCGTCGGGACGCTCACCGGCTCGTTCGTCTCCGCGTCGCTCGCCGGAGTCGAGCGCAAGGGGCTCGCCATGGCGATCGGGCAGGTTCTCTTCGGGGCGAGCACCCTGGGCCTCGCGTTCCAGCGGACGCTCGGCCCGGCGATCTTCTTCACGTTCATGTGCGGGCTCGCGCAGTTCTTCACGTCCGGCTTCGCGAACGTGCTCCTTCAGCAGCGGGCGCCGGACCGGATCCGCGCCCGCACGCTGTCGCTCTTCACCATGAGCTACACCGGATTCGGGCCGCTCGGGACGCTGTTCTGGGGGTTCGTCGCCTCGTTCGCGGGCGTCGCGACCGCGGTTCTCGGCGCGGGGGCCCTACTCACCGCGGGCAGCGCCTACGCGAGCGCGGCCTCGAAGGCGCTGCGCCGGCCCACCGGGCGCACAGCCGCGGGCTAACCGACAATCCACCCATGGCCGACTTCATCGCGTTCCGCGGCCTCCGCTACACGGCGAAGGCCGGCTCGCTCGCCGACGTCATCTCGCCCCCGTACGACATCATCGCCCCCGCCGAGCGCGAGGCGCTCCTCGAACGGAGCCCGCACAACGTGGTGCGGGTCGAATTCGGCAAGGAGCAGCCTGGCGACAGCCCCACGTCCGACAAGTACACGCGCGCCCGCGACGACCTGCGCGCCTGGAGCCGCGACGGCCTCCTCGCGCGGGACGCGTCCCCGTCGTTCTACGTCACCGAGCACGAGTTCGTCGTCGACGACGCGCGCGCGGTCCGCCGCGGGCTGCTCGGCGCGCTGCGCGTATACCCCGAGGGAAGCCCGGCGGTGCTACCGCACGAGCGCACGATCCCCAAGGACAAGGCCGACCGGCTCAGCCTGATCAGGACGGCGCTGGCGAACACCAGCCCGATCTTCGGTCTGGTCGATGACGCCGACCGCCGCCTGGCCACGCTCCTCGGCGACGTCATGAGAGGCGCGCCGGCGGCCGACGCACGGGTCGGCGACGAACGGCATCGCCTGTGGCCGGTCGACGGCACCGGGTTCGTGGGCGCGGTCGAGGCGCTCTTCCGCGAGAAGACCGTGTACCTCGCCGACGGCCACCACCGGTACGAAACCGCGCGCGCGTTCCTCGAGGAAGAGCGGGCGGCGGGGCGGCGCACCGGGCAGGCAGACTCCGCGGCCTTCGTCCTCTGCTACCTGTGCGCGCTCGACGACCCCGGACTGCGCATCTTCACGAGCGACCGCGTCGTGCGCGGCGCGATCCCGGCGCTCCAGGCGGCCGCCGCGAAGTCGTTCGAGGCCGGCGCCCCCGAGGGCGCGCCGGTCGTCCTCGTCCACGACGGAACGCGCACGGGGCTCCGGCTCAGGCCGGGCGTCGACCGCTCCGCGCTCCCCAGGGCGTGGAACGGGGTCGGCATCGGCGAGGCCGAGACGTTCCTGCTCGAGCCCGCCAGGGCGGCCGGCGCGACGGTGACCTACACGCACAGGCGCGACGAATCGATCTCGCAGGCGAAGGGTGACGTCGCTGCCGTGCTGGTGGCTCCGGTCGACGGCGCGCTGATCAAGCGCGTGTCGGACATGGGCGAGCGACTGCCGCAGAAGACGACCTATTTCTATCCGAAGGTCCCCGCGGGACTCGTGATCAGGCCGCTCGACTAGCGCTGCGGGGAGGGCGGGATTCGAACCCGCGGTACCGGAGAACTCCGGTACGGAGGTTTAGCAAACCTCTGCACTCGACCTGGCTATGCGACCTCCCCAGGTACCGGGGCAGTCTATCGGTGGGCGGCGCACGGTCGTATCGCGGCGGTCACCGGAGACAGCGGCGCGCCGCGTCGGTAGCGACCGTCAGAGACCCGTGAACGTCACGGTGCGCTCGTTGACCCGGACGGTGTAGGTCACACCCGGGCGGAAGTCGCTGCCGAGTGCGATGTTCAGCCGGTAGGTGCCGTAGATCATGGTGCAGGGCGTGGGCGCGATCGGCATCGTGTTCGTGACCGCCACGGTGATCAGCTCGCCGCTCCGCGTGACCTTGTGGTCGTGCGCCTTCGCGCAGCCCCCCGGGAGGCCCGCGACGATGCCGAGCACGAATTGGGGCGGAATGGAGCGCGTCGAGATCACCTGCGCCGACTCGATCGGCGCCGGCACGGCCTGCCGGTCGGCAGAGATGGGAACCGCGCCCGATCCGGGCGAGGGCGCCGCCGACGCGGCCGGCGGGACCGCCCCAGGAGCCGAGGCGAGCGCGACGCCGGCGAGGACGGTGCCGAGGAGCAGGAGCGCGCCGACGAGGAGCGTCTTCTTCTTCATCTCCTCCGAACGCCGGACCTCGGCCGTCGGTTCCATCGGTCCAAGTCTCGCGCCTCGGTGCTACGGTCTCCAGGCCATGAGCAGGGATCTCGCGGAGGCGCGTGTCCACGCGATCGAGACCCACCGGGTCACCGCCGAGCCCTATTACGAGCCGGTCGGGGACGAGGTCCGGCTGTTCGAGGCCGCCTACGCGGACCGCATCCCGGTCCTCCTGAAGGGCCCGACCGGATGCGGCAAGACCCGGTTCATGGAGTACATGACCTGGTACCTCGGCGATCGCGGACGGGACCCCCTGCCGCTCGTCACGATCGCCTGCCACGAGGACCTCGTCGCGGGCGACCTGGTTGGGCGCTACATCCTGTCGACGAGCGGCACCGACTGGCTGGACGGCCCGCTCACCCGAGCGGTCCGCGCGGGCGGCATCTGCTACCTCGACGAGGTGGTCGAGGCGCGCAAGGACACGACGGTCATCATCCACTCGCTGACGGACTACCGGCGGGTGCTCCCCATCGAAAAGCGGGGCCTGATCATGGAGGCGCACCCGAACTTCCTCCTGTGCATGTCGTACAACCCCGGCTACCAGTCGGCGCTCAAAGACCTGAAGCACAGCACGCGCCAGCGCTTCGTCGCGATCGAGTTCGGGTATCCGCCGCGCGCGCTCGAAGAGCGGATCGTCGCGCACGAGGCGGGTGTGGGGGCGGAGCAGGCCGCGGGCCTCGCGCTCCTCGCCGAGAAGATCCGCAACCTCGACAAGGACGCCGGCGCCGAGGGCCCGAGCACGCGGCTTCTGATCTACGCGGGGATGCTGATGCGCCGCGGGGTCGGTGCGCGCCGCGCCTGCGAGATCGGCGTCGTCCAGGCGATGACCGACGACGAGGTCCTGCAGTCCGGTCTCCGCGAGGTCGTC
>VGPA01000151.1 GCA_016875665.1 Chloroflexota bacterium
CGATCTCGTGCGCGGCTTCCATCGAGAAGATGCAGCAGTTCCCGGACGTGCCGTTCCCGCCGCTGCATTTCATGATCCGGAGCGGCGAGTCGCTCAACCCGTCTCGACCGGGCACGGTCGACTACATCGCCATGGTCTTCCACGGCCTGACCACGACGCACGTCGATGCGCTCAGCCACTCGATCCTCGAGGGAGAGCTCTACGGAGGTCGGCCGGCTTCGGTGGTGACGACCGAGTACGGAGCGACAGAGCTGTCCATCGACGCAATGCGGGACGGTGTCGTGACACGAGGAATCCTCATCGACGTTCCGGCGGCTCTCGACCGCGAGTTCCTCGACCCAGGAGAGCCGGTCACGCCGCACATGCTCGAGCGGGTCGAGGCAGCAGAGGGGCTGACGATCGGCGAGGGTGACGCCCTGCTGCTGCGCACCGGCTGGTGGACGCGTCGCAGGCGGCACGGCCCCGCGCCCGGCAGGAGCCGAGCGGGTCTTCACGCCTCAGCTCTACCGTGGCTCCACGCCCGCGGGGTCGCGGTCGTCGCGACGGATGCAGCGAATGACGTCATCCCCTCGGGCTACGAGATCGAGCTTCCGGTCCATGAGATCGGGCAGGTTGCGATGGGTTTGTGTCTCATCGACGCGTGCGACTTCGACCGGTTGGCTGAGGCCTGCACCCAGACAGGCCGATTCGAGTTCATGTTCGCGTTCGCCCCCTTGCGGATGCCGTTCGCGACCGGATCGCCGGTGAATCCCGTCGCGGTCCTCTGAGTTGCCGCTCGACCCGCAGCTCGCGGGGAAGGTCGCACTGGTCACCGGTGGCGGCACCGGGCTCGGAAAGGCGATAGCGCTCGCGCTCGCGCGGCAAGGTGCCAACGTGGTCATCGCGAGCCGTACCGAGCACCCAGAGACGATCGATGCGCTCCGAGCGTGCGGCGTCAGGGCGGCGTTCTTGATCGCTGACCTCGCCGATGAGCGGCAGGCGAGCGACCTCGTCCGGCGCGCCGTCGACGCGATGGGTTCCCTGGAAATGCTCGTGAGCAACGCCGCGGTGATGCTCCACGAGCCGATCGAGGCGAGCACTACCCGATCCTGGGACCGCACGCTGCGGACGAATGTGCTGTCGGCGATGTGGCTGTGCCGGAGCGCTCTGGGCTACATGTGCCAGGCGGGCTCCGGGAGCATCGTCATCGTCGGATCGACGGCGCAGTTCCATCGTGCCGCACATCAGGCCGCCTACCACGTCAGCAAGGCAGCCCTGGCCGCGTTCGCCACGGCGCTCGCCGTAGAGGCGGCGCCGTACCAGATCCGCGTGAACCTGCTCGTGCCGGGAAGGTTCGAAACGCCGGCGAACCCGAGCGCGGGCGATCGGGATCCGCGCGACATTCCGCTGGCTCGCGCGGGGAACGCGGAGGAGATCGGGCCGGCCGCGGTCTTCCTACTTTCGGACGCTCTCGCTTCTTACGTCACCGGCGCCGAGCTCGTTGTGAGCGGCGGTCTCCACCTCCGTCCCATGTCGACAGTCGAGAGTGATCCGGCGAAGAAGGCGCAAGCCGAACTATGACCACGGAACTCGTCATCTCCTGGCATCAGTCTCAAGCCGACGAACCGGTCGCCCCGTGCCCACGGTATGTCGCGAACACGACGTCCCCCGGCTCGCGCACGCTGACGGTACCGACTGGTATGGCCTCCTGGCCGTTCGAGAGATGGACTGATCCGGCGATGGTCCCGGCTGAGCGCAATGAGTGGATCGCCTCCTCGGTCAGCCGGATCCGGAGCATGTCCTGGAAGTCGCGGATGGCATCTGGACCAAGCGACGTCCCGGTCGCCTGCCGACGCATCATGTCAGGCGGCCGCGAGCGAGCAGCGGGATGATGTGATCCACGGTCGTGCCGCGAGTCCCAATGAAGTGGTCGTGAAGGAACGTCGTGGTGTCACTGTATGCAGGGACGAACTCGACGCGATCCCCGATCCGCAGGCGCTGGGCGTCGCCGGTCGCGCGTGCTGTCCCGTGCTCCGCGGACAACGAGACGACCTCTAGGCCGGGCTGACCGATCGCGCGAGGGAACACTGCCCCCCGATTCGACATCGTCTTGAACCCGGCGTCGACGATCACCTGATCAGGGGCCGGCCGACTCGTCACGCTCGCGACAACGGTCAACGCGTATTCATAGCCCTCGTCCGCAAGATGACACTCCTCCGCATAGAACAAATCCATCAAGCAGGCGCCCCCCGCCTGGATCTCTGTAATCCCCTTGATGTGAGCAGTTGTGAGGAAGCTGCCCGAGCTCCCAGCCGTCAGGATCGGCACAGTCAGACCATCGCGCTCGATGTACCGAGCACTATCGATGAGACGACCCATCCGTTCCCTCGCGATTGCCTGTCGTGTTTCGAGCGGCCCGGCGAGCTGCCCTTCGTATCCCATGAGACCCGCGAAACGGAGTCCCTGGGCTCGCTCGATGAGCCAGGCCAGTGTTCGCGCCGCTTCGGCTGAACGGACCCCGGTGCGACCAAGCCCGACGTCGACATCGACCATGACCGGGATCTGAACACCGAGCGCTTGGGCTGCCGCGGACGCGATCTCGACGTGGGTGGGAGCGTCCGCGCACACGATCACCTCAGCTCGGCGCTCGAGTCGCGCGACGCGGTCAAGTTTCGCTCGGAGTGGTAGTTCGTTCGCGATCAGGACGCTTCCTATTCCATGGTCGACCATTACCTCGGCCTCGCTGACCTTGGCGCAGGTGACCCCGATCGCCCCGGCGGCGATCTGAGACTTGGCAAGCTCCGGCGACTTATGTGCCTTCGAGTGCGGTCGCCAGGCGACGCCCGCTCGACGAAGGGACGCGGAGAGCCTTCCGACGTTCCGCTCGAAGCGCCCGATATCAAGGCGCAGTGCTGGTGTGTCCACTTCGGTCAGGCTCACGCCCCGTCGATCCACAGCAGCGCCTCCGCTTCGTTCAGATGTCGCGGTCATGGCTCCGGCGGCTCGCGGCGGGCCCGCATGGACGCCAGGGCAATCGCGACGTAGCCCGCAGCCGCGGTGATGACCTGATCGGTGTCGACCCATTCATTGGACGAGTGCGCCTGCGCCACGGAACCCGGTCCATAGATGACCGTTGGGACACCGCGCCGTATCAGTTCGATCGCTGAACAGCCACCAGGGAAGCCGCCGAGCCGGGGCGGCGAGGCCGTCACGCACTCGATCGCATCCAACGCATCGAGAACGAAGGGGTGCGACGGATCGATGCTCACCGCATCCTTGGCGGGCGCGATGAGCCTCCACGCGACTCGCAGGGTCGGATCCGCCGCGCGCGCATTCTCGAGGGCCGCGTCCAATTCGATCCGCGCCCTTTCGACCGATGTGCCTGGATTGAGACGAACATCGAAGGTCGCCACGCAGTGGTCGGGCACGGACCTGTCCACCAGCCCGCCGCCTCGGATGTCTTGGACGTTGACCGCGCACCGGCCCCAAACCGGGTCGCGCTCGTTGAGACATGGGAGCTCGTAAATGATCGGAATGCAGCGGGCGGCAGCGAGGATCGCGTTCACTCCGCGCTCCGCCATCCCGGAATGCGTCGTCACACCGGTCGTCTCGAGGACGAAGTGGAGGCCACCGCGGCATCCGAAGCAGAGCTGAAGTTCGGTGGGCTCGCCCACGACCGCGAGATCGCAGTCGATCGGTCCTGGCGGCAGTAGAGCATCGAGCCTCCATCCGCCGCCTTCTTCGCCGACCTCCGAGCCGAACCAGAGTTCGCCGTCGAACGGAACGCCGCTCTGGCGGATCGCTTTCAGCGCAGCCATTTGGGCGGCAAGCGCGCTCTTCATGTCGACCGCTCCCCTTCCGGAGAGCCGATGGCCATCGAAGGCGCCTGCGAACGGGTCGATGCTCATGCCATCCGCTGGCACGGTGTCGAGATGACCGTTCAGGAGGAGCTTGGGGCCGGGTTCATTACCGGCGATACGCGCGTAGATGTTCGCACGATCAGGATCCAAGTCCTGCACGACCGCGTCGATACCGGCAGCGCGGAGCCACTCGGCCATGAGCGCGACGATCGCGTGCCCCTCGTGACCACTGATGCTCGGTATCTGCACCAGCCGTCGCGCTAATCGGATCACGTCGTCTGGGTCGATGAGCCGCACTGCTTTCGCCACGCGGTCCCGTGTGAGAGGGTCGAGCCGCCGCATTCGCATCGCGCTCTCGTCGAATTGGCCTGCGCCAGACGAGGATCGCACTAGCCCTTCAGGCCCGAGAATGCGGCGCTTTCGATTATGTGCCGTTGCGCCGCAAGGAACACTGCGATAGCGGGAAGCACCATCAGTGTGCTGGACGCCATCAGCAAGTTCCAGTACTCGGTGCTAC